>CAIRMK010000511.1 GCA_903879645.1 uncultured Bacteroidota bacterium | reverse complement strand
ATAAGTAGTTTAAATCTAATTTTCATCATCTGTTTTTATCAAACGCCAGAACCGAAAAATTGCATAGATAATAATTAAAAATCCAAAAGCGATTCTGTAATTGGTTTGTTTTATTATTGGGAAGTTTCTCCAAAAAATGATCAACACTCCAAGTGTTAAATATATCATAAGAAACAAAACTCCTATAAATAGAAGAAATCGCTCTTTAAGCGATTTCTTCTTATAGTTTGAAATTAAATTTTCAAACATTATTCTTCAGGTGTTACAATAGAAAAAGTTTGAATAAAGGCGCATCTAACGTTTTTACCATTTTGAACAGCAGGATTCCATTTAGGACCTTTTCTTAGTACTCTTTCAGCTTCTTTTCCTGTACCATAACCAAGATCTTTTAAAACTTTAATGTCAGTTAAAGATCCGTCTTTTTCAACCACAAAAGAAACTACAACTTTTCCGTTAAGACCTGGCTCATCAGGAGACACGAAGTTGTTTCTCAAAAAAGCTGCCCATTTATCTTTTCCTCCGGGAAATCCGGCCTGTACTTCTACTCCAGCAGAATTATAAACGGTATTATCATCTACTACATCTTGGTGTGCAGGACCGTTACCTACTGGCTCTATTGTCAAAGGAGCTTCATTATTTCCTTTAATGGTTTCTGCTCCAAGCTTTTTGTCTTTAATGTCTTCCACTTTTGGTGGCTCTTCAGTAACTTCATTTGTTTTCGCTACTACCGGTTTAACAAATTTTACCTGATCTACCTTTGGAGGAGGAGGTGGGGGAGGAGGAATGTTTTCTTTTGGTTTCTCTTCTTTTGGAGGTAATTTAACAGCAGTGATTTTCTCGTGTAAACCATCATCTCCTTTGCTAGTAACGCTTCCAATAAAATCTAATATCATTGGAGTTGCCACTGCTACGGCAAAAACTACGGCACCAATTATTAAAGCTTTTAAATTGGTTCGCGTGTTTTTATTTCGCAAATCATAAGCTCCATAAAGTTTGTTACGTCCCTCAAAAACGATGTCTAACCATTTTTTTCCTAATAGGTCTATTTTCATCTTTTTGTTATTTTATAAAATACCAAAGGTATTATTTGTTAATTTCATCAGCTAACTTATTTTCTGCTGGAGAAAAATCATTAACTATTGCGTAAGTTGGCACTTTACATATTGCCATTTCGTCTAATATATCAACTAAATTTTTGTAGGTTGATTTTTTAGTAGGTTTGATGATTACAATCAATCCTTTTTTAGGATCTCCAACTACTTCAGGAATAGATTTAACTCTTTTAAGTAATTCTTTACGAATACCGTCGCTACCATAACCAATTGTTGCTGGTGCTCCATCTTTTTCAGGAGCATCTAAAAGACCATGGAACCATTTGATTTTATCGTTGGCTCCAAGGATAACCGTAACGGTTCTTCTTTGATCGGTCTTAACAATTTTGTTTTCAATTGGATCAGGATTTTTATCGGGTAAACCTAAATCCATAGATTGAGGTTTAGATAAAGACGTTGTCAACATAAAGAACGTAATCAACAAGAATGCTAAATCTACCATTGCAGTAAGGTCAACTTTAGAGTTTTGCTTTTTGCTTCTTACTTTGCCACCTTTGCCACCGCCGCTATCGCCAGTATTTAATTCAGCCATTTTTTATCTTTTTATATAATTATTATATTTCTAAAAATCTTAATTTACTTTTGGTTTAGCTCTTAAGCCCGTAACCAAATTGAAATTATTGATTTTTTGATCTTGTAAAATATCCATAATCTTGTGAATTTGTGGATATTGTTGTTTAGCATCACCTTTGATAGCGAATGCTAATTCTTTATTTTTTCCTAATTCAACATTAGCCTGTCTTGCTGTATAAATCCAATCTTTCAATTCATTATTTAATGAATCCATTGGTACTCCGGGTTGTACACCTTTTTTGTTTCTTTCGGTGCTACTCATAGCAATCACTTGTTTTAAAGCTCCAATTGGAACACCAAATTCATCAATTAATTTGAATTTATCGGTTTCATCTTTCGTGAACTTTACACCGTGTTTATTACCCATCAATTCTAGAGTTTTCTCACGAATATCTCTGTCTTTCATTCCAAAAAACACTTTTTCTTCACCATTAGAATTACCAACAGTAATAGTGACTAAACCAGTTTCTGGTAATTTAGTTTGAACAGTAGATGCAGGTGTTTGTACAGGTAAAGGCTCTGGCTGTTTTGCAGTTGCAGTCAAAATGAAGAATGTAAGCAAAAGAAAAGCCACATCACACATTGCTGTCATATCGATAGATGTCGCTTTTTTAGACATTTTTATTTTAGCCATCTTTATCTTGTTGTTATTTTTTTTGAATCTAGTAGTAGTTCAAAAAAATTAATTATTATTTTAAACTTCCTCTGAATTTTCTGTATGTATTAACAATTGCAGTACCTGCTTCGTCAATAGAATACGTTAAGGTATCAATTTTAGAAGTGAAAAGGTTGTACATGATAATTGCTAATGCAGAAGTAGAGATTCCAGTTGCCGTATTGATAAGAGCTTCAGAGATACCATTTGCAAGCATAGCTTGGTCAGGTGTTCCAGAAGAAGCTAAAGCACCAAACGCTTTAATCATCCCTGTTACTGTTCCTAATAATCCAGCAAGAGTTCCTAATGATACTAATGTAGAAAGAATAGTCATGTGTTTTTCTAACATTGGCATTTCTAAAGAAGTAGCTTCTTCAATTTCTTTATGAATCATTTCAGCTGCTTCTTCACTATTAAAACCTTCTTTTTTAACGTCTATATATTTAACTAGAGCTGCTCTAATTGCGTTTGCAACAGAACCTTGTTGTTTATCACAAGCGGTAATAGCATCTTCCATGTTACCAGCAGCAACACTCGTTTGAATATGTTTCATGAAGTTGTCTAAATTTCCTTTACCAGAAGCTTTAGAAATCACAAAAAATCTTTCGAAAGAGAAAACAATTACCATTAAAAGGCAACCTAATAAAACCGGAACGATAGGTCCTCCCTTATATACCATTGCTAAATAATTTCCTGCTAAAGGGTGTCCTGTATTATCTCCACCTTCAAAATTTGAACCAGCTCCCATGATAACTTTCCAGATAAAGAAACCTACAAGAATACATGATGCTATGATAATCCCTGTCATCATTCCGCCTCCGTTTGAACCATTGTCTTTTTTTGCGTTTGCCATTTTTTTTTAATTTTAATAGTTTTTAATAAATTATAAGTTTTAATTGTAAATAAACTTCAATAGTAGCAAATTTAATTTTTTTGTTTAAATAAAAAAACTTTTTTTATTATTTATAACATTCTCGTAAAAGATGTTTAAACATCGAATTTATTTTATTTAAATTTAAATTTTAATGATAAAAATATAACAACTTTTGATTTCTGTCGATTAAACTCACCCTTACTTTTATTCTATAACGTAGATATTATATGTTTTATTGTACTTAACTAGTATAGGTATGGTCTTTTGTTCGGTTAAAATGCTATTTTGCTCAGTTATTTGATAATTTGTTTTTTGAAAAGTGTATATTGCACTTAAAAAACTAGTTTGGACATTATTGTTTTTTTGCAAAATATATGAAAGGATATATTACAATAGGCTTACTTATTTTATCAAACATTTTTATGACGTTGGCATGGTATGGACATTTGAAATTTAAAGAATTAAAATGGTTTGAGAATGCAGGATTAATAACAATTGTGCTATTGAGTTGGGGAATGGCTCTATTTGAATATTTTTTTCAAGTTCCTGCCAATAGAATTGGCTACGAAGGTAATGGAGGGCCTTTTTCATTGATGCAGCTCAAAGTGATGCAAGAAGTTATTACATTGATAGTTTTCGTGATTTTCTCTTTGTTGTTTTTTAAAAATGAAACATTAAAATGAAACATTAAAATGGAATCATTTCGTAGGTTTTGTGTTTTTAGTTTTAGCTGTTTACTTTATCTTTAAAAAATAATAATGAAAAAATATTTTGTTCAAAAATCACCGTTTATTGTTCCAACAACTGATGGGAAGTTAATTGAAGAGCACCATGGAATTCCAACAACAGGGAATCAAGAGATTTCAATTGCTCATATGATTGCTCCTCCAAATTGGTGTGAACCGTTTCAAACGCCAGAATTTGAAGAATACACTTATATTATTTCTGGAAAAAAGCAATTTATTATTGAAGAAGAAGTAGTGATTTTAGAAACAGGGCAATCCATTAAAATAGAAGCCAACACTAGGGTTCAATATTCCAATCCTTTTGATGAATCCTGTGAATATATTGCTATTTGTAAACCAGCCTTTGATTTTAATAAAGTGCATCGGGAAGAACAAATTTAGGAAGCAGTTGTTAATTTGTTCAAAATTAAATTTGCTACTTCTTCTGAATTCCATTTTTCTTCAATGTTGTCAATTTGCATTATTTCTTCCATGATTTTGTTTTGAAAATCACCAACAGCTAGTGCTTCAGAATAGGGTTGTAAGCTAAAGGTGACACGGCTATATAATGGCATCCATTTATCAGGATGTTTGTCTGAAAACCATTTTTCTATTTTCTTTTGCAAGAGAAATTTTTCATCAGCTGTTTTAGTACTCATTTCTACAAAATTTCTTCTGGAAAGTTCTGCTATGGCATCAGCATTAGGTTTGCGAGACTTTTCATATTCCGAGAAAATGGTTTTCCAATCATCGCCATATTTACTGATCATTTCGTTTAAGATGCTAATATCTTCAAATCCAGCATTCATCCCGTGACCATAGAAAGGTACTATGGCGTGCGCTGAGTCACCAATTAAGGCTACCTTATCTTCATAAGTCCACGGATAACATTTCATTATAGCTAAATAACTAGTTGGGTTTTTGTAAAAATCTTTAACCAAATCAGGAATTACATCTTTAGTGTCTGGAAAATATTTTGCGAAGAAAGCAACTAGACTTTCTTCATCTTTTAATTGTTCAAATGAATTTTCTCCTTCAAAGGGCATGAATAAGGTGCAGGTAAATGTTCCGTCTAAATTTGATAATGCCATGAGCATAAAATTACCTCTTGGCCATATATGAAGAGAGTTTTTATCTATTTTATGAGTGCCATCGGCATTGGCTGGAATGTGTAATTCTTTATAACCAATTTTCATGAACTCTTGTGAATAATCAAACATACTTTGACGTTGCATTCGGTGTCGAATTCTCGAAAATGCGCCATCGGCTCCAAAGACTTTATCATATTTTAAATCTTTCCATTCGCCTCTTTCGGTTTCGCCAACATGAAGGGTTGCTTCTGAAAGTGTGATGTCCCAAATTTTTTGATCGAAGAAAAATGTTACGCCAGCTTCTTCAGCAAGATCTATCATTCTTCGATTGAGAACACCTCGTGAAAGTGAGAAAATGGCTTCGCCTTCTTTTCCATAATATTGATAATGGATTGTGTCGTCTTGAGTATGAATAGCTCTTTTATCAACTGGGATTCCTATTTTTTTTATTTCATCACCTAAACCGACATCTTCCATTGCCTTCCATCCTCGATCGGACATTACCAAATTAATAGAACGACCTGAAAATTCGATAGTTCTAATATCAGTACTTCTGTCGAATACATGAACGATATGCCCAAGTTTTTTTAAGTAAATTGCCAATAAAGTTCCTACCAATCCGGAACCTACAATGGCAATTTTTTGAGGATTTTGCATTTAATTTAAATAAAGCGGTTTTGCAAATTTATTATTTTATAAACAATTCGTATAAATTTCATAGATTAATTTAGGTTTAATTTTTAGGTAAAAAAACTAGTTTAGAGGAAGTGCTTACTATTTCCTTTCTATTGAGTTTCATTTTTCTAAATTGACCTTTATTGTACATTTTGGCTTGGTCGCTATAATGTTTGCTCATTGGATTTCCAGATTGTCCTGTAGGAAGGATACTTACACTATTTTCTATATCAGAAAAATCGATGACTCTTCTTGTTGATGGACCTCCTTTAACTTCACAGTTGCCATTTTCGGAAAAGGAGAAAAATTGGTTATTGATGACTTCATTAGAGCCATTTATTCCAAAAGGTCCTACATTAAAGAAACTCCTTACTGCAGCTATTTTACCAATGGGATGTTGGTGTTCTAGGGTGTGAACCTTTTCCCAATTCCAATAGTGTTGATTGTTTCCTAATTGTTTTTCTAATGAAGTAATGGCTTCTTTAAATGATTGTGTTAAGATAACAGCTCTTGTTTCTTTAATATTTTTTGTTTTAATATTATCCCACCATACCGAAGATTCATTTTTGCTTTGTGGTTCGATAACTTGTTTCATAATGTGAGTAGAAAGAAATGCTTTGAAATTTTCTTCTCCTAATTCATCTTGAAAGGTATTTTTTAGATAACAATAAATCCATTTGTTGTATATTGTTGGAGCAATATCGATCAAATTGTGACTACCATTCCATTGCTTTAAAGTATGTAAAGCTTCTTTCTCCGATTTATTTAATTCTTTTTCATCTAATGCCGTTGCTAGATTAGCAATAATAATTGACGTTGTTGCAGAGGTATTGTCATTAATCATCTTTTGCACATCAGTACTTGTCCAATTGTTTTTTGGCGCTAACAATCCGTTAATTCTTGTGGCTCTATCTCTTGGAAGGTAATAGCCAGGGTAAAGATATCCATCAATAGCTTCAGGTTGATTATTGGAAGAATATACATAATTCCACGGAGGGTTAATGGCTGATGGATTCTTAGAGAAATCTAGAAACTCTTTTTTATCATCAATACCATTGGCACCATTCATGATAAAGTTTCCGTTAACTGATTTGTCTAACTTATATAACTTTCCGGAAGTTATCCATGCGATATTATTTTGTGCATCACCATACATAATATTTAATCCAGGTGCTGCTATAAGACCAATGTTTTTACGAAAATCATCTAGTTTTTTGGCATGTGATAACGAATATACAGCTTCCAAAATTTGGTTTTTTTGTTGTGTATATATCCAAGACATTGCGATTGGTTTTTTTGAAGTAAGGGTTGTTAATAAACCATTCATTAATGGTCCGTGAATGGACTCTTTAATGTTCATAGTGACGGAAGAACTATCTTTAACTTTGATAACTTTTTGATGAATAACATAATTTTTATATCCATCAATAGTTTTGTATTGATTTGAATTGTTTGGGTTTTCTTCTTCTTGAAATAAATCTAAATCATCGTTTTCAAACATGGTTAGTCCGTAAGCATACTTATGATTATGTCCTAATAGAGGAAACGGAGTTCCAGCAAGGTAGTAGCCATAAATTTCATAATCAGGGGTGTTGATGTGTGCTTCATACCAAGTACAAGGCTGCGAAAACATAATGTGTGGGTCATTAGCAAAAATAACTTTTCCATTCTTGGTCTTTTGAGCACCAATAACCCAGCTATTACTTCCAATGAATGCAGGTGCAGGTGAATTTTCCATCAAATTAGCAATCGATTTTGATATTTCCGTATAGTCGTTTGGTTTTCCTTTATAAGTTTTAAGTTGAGTAGTATTTAGTGATCCATCAATTCCAAAGTCTTTAAGATAATCCATTCCATACTGTTCATGAATATCGGTTAATAAAGGGTCAGTTTTCTGTGCCATTGCAAAGCTGAATGACATGTAGCCAAAAATATTATAGACATCTTTAATGGTGAATTTGGTTTTTTTTGCACCAACAAGTTGAAATTCAATAGGGGTTTTGCCGTTTTCAATATATTGATTGATTCCATCTATATAAGCAATTGTTAATTGGTAGGATTGTGAATTTTTATCCAATTGAGCAATTGATTTGTCTGAGTTTTCATCTATTCCAATACCAGCAAAAAATTGGTCGGTTTTGAGCGTTTTAGTTCCAAATAGTTCTGATAATTTTCCAGGAGCAATACGTCGCAGTAGTTCCATTTGCCACAGCCGGTCTTGAGCATGAACATAACCTAATGCCGTCATTGCATCTTTTTGATTAGTCGCATAAATATGAGGCACGCCATATTCATCAAAATAAACAGTAGTTTCTTTGCTAATATTTTTTAGATTGATTTGGCCTTCATATTTTGGTTTTGTAGAAAGAAGATAAATATATAAAGATAGACCGATTGTTACTAGTAGTACAAAAAGTAAAAGTGCTATTTTCTTTGCTGATTTCATTGTTGATGGTTTGGTATTACAAATATAATTAAAATGGTTTGGCGTTGAATTATTTTGAACTCAAACTTTGAATTAGAATTTGAGGGTTTATTGTTTTGAGCATAAATAAAATTGACTTTCAATATTTTAGTATAGATCTCAACTTTCTGATTTTTATCATGTTTCTTTCCCTTTTCTAATCGTAATTTTAGTGTTATTCTAAAATAACTTAGTGATGAAACAAAAAGTTCCCGTTGCAACTATAATGACAACTAATGTTGTAAAATTAAATCTTAAAGATAATTTAACTAAAGCTGAAAGTCTATTCAAAAAACATCGTATACGACATATTCCTGTTGTTGTGGGAAACAAAATATTGGGAATGTTAAGTTATACCGATTTATTACGAATTTCATTCGCAGATGCTGTTGATGACGATGAGGAAGAAGTAGATGTTACAGTTTATAACATGTTCTCTGTTGAACAAGTTATGGCTAGAAAATTGGTTAAAGTTTCTCCAGAAACCACCATTAGGGAAGTCGCTGAAATCTTATCTAAAAATGAATTTCATGCATTGCCTGTTGTAGAGGGTGATTTGCTAGTAGGTATAGTCACCACAACGGATTTAATAAAATATTTAATCGACCAATACTAAAAAAGAAATGCTCCAAACGGAGCATTTTTTATAGTAAAGTCATCTTTTTTAAGGCACTTATTGTCGCCGTTGGGTTTTCAGCTTTAAAAACATAACTTCCAGCAACTAGAACATCAGCCCCAGCTTCAACTAATTGAACTGCGTTTTTATTTGTGACACCGCCATCAATTTCTATGATAGTGGTAGCATTGTTTCTAATAATAATTTCTTTTAGTTCTTTGATTTTTTTATAAGTGTTTTCAATGAAGGATTGCCCTCCAAAACCTGGATTCACACTCATGATGCAAACCATATCAATATCTTTAATTACATCTTCCAATAAACTAACATTTGTATGGGGATTTAAGGCTACTCCTGCTTTCATGCCTTCTGCTTTTATGGCTTGTAATGTTCTATGAAGGTGGGTGCAAGCCTCATAATGGACAGTCAAAATAGTGGACCCTAAGGCAGCAAATTTTTTAATATATCTGTCAGGATCAACAATCATTAAATGAACATCAATGGTTTTCTTGGCATGTCTTGAAATGGCTTCAAGAACCGGCATCCCAAAAGAAATGTTTGGAACAAAGACGCCATCCATAATATCAATATGAAACCAATCGGCTTCAGAATTGTTAATCATTTCAATGTCTCGTTGTAGATTAGCAAAATCTGCTGCGAGTACGGATGGAGCTATAATTGTGTTTTTCATTGTAGTTAGTGTTGTTTTAGTTCAAAATTGAAAATTCGTTAATCAATATTCAACCTTTCTGTTGTTCGACAAAGATACTATAATTAAAAATATTTTGAATGTTGAATATTCAACTTGGAATCAAGAATTTTGAAATTTATAAACTCCGGAAACCCGAGCAAATTTTGCGAACAGACCGGGGTTTTGTTTCCCACACAAAAAACAAAACTCCGGTAATCAGCCGGAGTTTCAATCATCAATCAAAAAACGAACAGTTTTGAAACTGTTGTTGCGGGTTGGTCACACTGAGCGCAGTCGAAGTGTTAACCTAAATACGTTTTCAAGATTTTACTTCTTGAAGTATGTTTTAATCTACGAATAGCTTTTTCTTTAATTTGACGAACACGTTCACGAGTTAAATCGAAAGTTTCTCCAATTTCTTCTAAAGTCATTGGATGTTGGTCGCCTAAACCGAAGTACAAACGAACAACGTCGGCTTCTCTAGGAGTTAAGGTTTCTAACGAACGCTCAATTTCGGT
>CAIRMK010000510.1 GCA_903879645.1 uncultured Bacteroidota bacterium | reverse complement strand
TCATTAATTAGTAAAGAAAAATACAGTATTCAAGGACGTTCTCTTCCTTTTAATCCAAATGATATAGTACCAATTGGAGTGTCTGTACCTATACAAGGAAATTATACTATTGCAATTGGTGCAGTAGACGGTTTGTTTGAAAATATTTCTAGAGAAATTTATTTGGAAGACACCAAAACAGGAATTATTCAAAATCTAAGACAAGGTCCTTATGTAGTTAATCTTTTAGCTGGAACTTTTTCGGATCGTTTCAAATTGCGATATAAATACCCAAGAAGTCATAGAGAAGATAAAAACGCAGGCTCTACCTCTGATTACGATGTAATTGCTACAAGTTCAAACGGACAATTAATTGTTAAATCTTCTTATGAGTATATCCAAGAAATTACCGTTTATGACACTCTAGGAAGACAATTGTTTGAGGTTAACAATGTAGGAAATAAAGGCTTTATTAGCTCTAATATAACTACAAGTCAGCAAACTTTGATTGTCAAAATAAAATTGGAGGATGGAACACTTGTTGAGCGAAAAGTAGTGATGTAAATGTTAAAAAATTATTAAAGAAATAATACCAAAAATATTCAAAAGTGTTATTGGTGTTATTTCTTTAGGTATTTCTAAATTTTATTTTGAAAAATTTATTTCTTAGGAACCACAATTGATTCATTAATCCAACAACCAATAGTGTAGTCTTTCCCTTTCATGTTTTCCAAATCTTTATCCTTATGTACAAAGGAAAGTTTCATATATTTATCTACAATTTTATCGGTTTGTGTTTTTAGTTTTGGATCTGATAAAACAGCCTTTTGTGCTGTCATTGCCGCTAGATAATATAAAGCCTTTTTCTCAAAAGCATTAGTATTACATTCTTTTATACTACCCGCATAAAGTTGTGCCAAATACAAATAAGCTTTTCCAATTTTAGGATCAAATTGCAAAGCTCTATTTAGAAATTCTCTTGCCTTTTGCTTATCGCTTATTGCTATTTGTGTTGCATAAATATAATCTAGTTTTGCCTTTTCAATTGGATTCTGTTCCAAAGCTTCAGATTCTTTATAATATATAATAGCATCAGTCTCTTTTTTTTGCTTCAAAGCAACCAGCCCCATAAAACCCGCAGATTGAGATGTTCGATTAATCTTATATAATGCTTCCACTAGCATATAAAAAGCAGGTGTTGAAGAACATTTAAAAGACATATTAGTTATCGCAGCCAACAACCATTTAGAATTATCCTTATTAAAAGTATAATTCTTTTTGTAATAATCACAAACGCCACTACAAGTCAAGACATTTTTTGCCATATTGTCCATTATTGAGCTTACTTTCATATACGCTTTCATATTATTGGGATAAGTGACTTCCAGATTAGTCAGTAAATCTTTAAGCATGAAATATTTTTCAGTGAGCCTTTCAGCAGTTATATCCTTGTTTCTATACTTGCCAAAATAAAGATTAAAATAAAGATTAATAGCATTGACATCTTTTATTTTATCATGGGCCTTAGTAAAACCATTATCTAATAAAATAAAAATCTCCTCCATCTGTTGTTTAGCTTTCACTGTATTATAATACATTATCATTGCCTTTTTAATCTCAAAATCTTCTATATGTGAAGGGAAATAAGAATAATAATCATCAAAAGTTTTTAGAATTTCGCGAATCAATCGTTCTTTCTCTACTAATGATTTAGTTACTTTAATTTTCCCTTGTATAATAATTGCTCCATCATCATAGATTCTTTCATACTCTCTTTGACATTTTTTTCGCACCTCACTCCAAACCTCATAGGCTTCATTAGCTTTATTTGCTTGAAACAAACTTTGATATTCGGCAATTTTTTGTTTACAATCAAAGCTTTGAGCTGCACAAGGAATAAAAAATATACAACAAATAATTACAAAAAAAGCTTTCATGATAGTATTTTTAGTTGTTGTAAAAATAGTAAATGTCAATATTTAAAACGTATAAAAAATCTATTACAAACTATTTTGAGAAAAATGAATAACTAACAATTAGAAGTAGATTGAATTTCTATAAAACAAAAAACCCGAATATTTCTATTCGGGTTTTTGTGGTACCTCCAGGGATCGAACCAGGGACACATGGATTTTCAGTCCATTGCTCTACCATCTGAGCTAAGGTACCTCGCTAATGCGGGTGCAAATATAGAATGATTTTTAATTTATCCAAAACAAATTTTAAAAAAAATCTATTTGTACCTTTGCCATTCAAAATCAACAACTATGCTTTTAGCTATCGATGCAGGAAATACTCAAATCAAATGGGCTGTTTTTGAACAGAATACATTAGTAAAAAAAGAAAAAACAACATATAATGATTGGACAAATTCATTGAAAAATATTTTAATTAATTTTTCAAATATTAAAAATATTGTGGTTTCATCCGTTGGAAAACTTAACAAAGAAGACTTTTTTGATTTATATTCAACTATAGAAATTGAATTTATTTCAAAAGAAAGTAAGTTCCCATTCCAAAATTTATATGCTTCACCTCAAACCCTCGGAATAGACCGAATGATATTAGCATCTGGAGCTGTATTGCAATTTCCTAACAAAAACAGATTAGTTATAGATGCAGGTACCTGCATAACCTATGACTTAATTGACAAAGACAATAACTACCTTGGAGGAGCAATTTCACCAGGTATTAGATTAAGATATCAATCCTTACACAATTATACTGCAAAGTTGCCTTTATTAACAAAACAAATTCCAAAACAATTAATTGGAAATTCAACAGACGAATCAATACATTCAGGAATAATAAATGGCATTACAATGGAAATTGATGGTTATATTAGCTGCAATTTAAAGATATATGATAACTTTATCATAATTTTAACGGGTGGAGATGCAGAATTTTTGGCTGAACGATTAAAAAATACCATATTTGCCAATTCAAATTTTCTTTTAGAAAGTTTGAATCAAACTTTTCAATACAATCAACAATGATTAAAAAAATTATATTAAGTATTAGTTTACTTTTATCGCTAGTTTCATTTGCACAAGAAGGCACATCTTCTCCTTATTCATTTTACGGAATTGGTGATGTCCGCTTTAAAGGAACTGTCGAAAATCGTTCTATGGGGGGATTATCAGTAATGCCTGACAGTATTCATTTAAACGTCATGAATCCTGCTACATATTCTAGTTTAAAATTAACTACTTACGCTTTAGGAGGAAATGTTTCTGTAAACAAACTTAGTTCAGATTCCCAAAACGAAAAAGCTAAAAGAACTACTCTTGATTATTTAGCAGTTGGTTTACCATTAAAAAAATTAGGGATTGGATTTGGATTAATACCTTATTCATCTGTAGGCTATAACGTTAGCAATTCGTCAACTGACGGCACAGGATTTAGAACAGATAACTATTATAGAGGGGATGGTGGTCTAAACAAAGTTTTTTTTGGTTTTGGTTATCAAGTAACAAAAAAATTAAGTATTGGTGCTGATGCACAATATAATTTTGGAAAAATAAATACTAAAAGCATAAGTATGCAATATGCCTCAGATGGTAATCAAATTCAATATGGCACCAGAGAAGTAAATATTTCAGAAGCAAGAGGAGTAAATTTTAATATGGGCCTTTCTTATCATTCAAAATTATATAAAAACACTTCTATTTTCTCGAGTATGACCTATTCACCTCAAGCTAATTTAAATTTAAGTAATGGAAGAAATTTAGCCTTAATTCAAACATTTTCAGGAAACACTGAAATTGTAGTTGGTGATGTTATAGATATCCCAGTTGATAATACGATATTAAAATTGCCATCAAAATTTACATTTGGAATTGGTATCGGAGATTCTAATAAATGGATTGTTGGTTCAGAAATAACACATCAAGGAACAAGTAGTTTTGGAAATCGTTTCAATGATATTAATAACGTTTCTTATAAAAACGCTACACGATTTGTAATCGGAGGTTATTATATTCCAAATTACAAATCATATAATAACTACTTTAATAAAATAGTGTTTAGAGGTGGTTTTAGATATGAAAATACTGGATTAATAATTAATGACCAATCTATTAAAGATTCTGCTATTACACTAGGTCTTGGAATGCCTTTAAAAGGAACCTTCTCAAATGTTAATCTTGGTTTTGAATTTGGAAACAGAGGAACAACAACTGCTGGATTGGTAAAAGAAAATTATATGAATTTCAGTATTGGACTATCATTAAATGATCAATGGTTTATAAAAAGAAAGTATAATTAATTTTTATTAGCATGAAAACAAAATTGTTTATTTTTTTCTTGGTTTTTAGTCAATTCGCAATTGCGCAAGAGCTAAATTGTGTAGAAAAAGAAAATCAATTAACTCAATTCATTACCAATAAAGATTTTAAAAAAGCAAATGAAACATGGAACGACATTAAGCTTTCATGCCCATCATTTAGTGAAAAACAATACATATTAGGAAGCACCGTTTTACAATATAATATTGAAATTGCAGCAGCTGAAGACAAAGAAAAAGAGGTTCGAGAGCTAATCAAGCTATATGACCAATACGACAAAAATTTTCCAGAAAACAAAAATGGAAATTTTGAAAAAAGAGCTATGTCTTTATATGATAACAAAGCTGGAACTAATGATGAAATATTTAACTATTTAGATCAAGCATTTAATAAACAAAAAACTTCTTTCAATGATCCTCAAGGATTGTTAACCTATTTTGAATTGTATTTTAAAAAATACCAATCAGATAAATCATTACTAACAATTGATAAATTATTGGAAAAATACACGTCATTAAATGCATTAATCGAAATAAACGGTCAAAAATTTACAGCAAAAGCAAGTGAATATGGCAGAGTTGCCTCGGGAATAGATTCATACATGCAGGATGTTTTGATTTGTGACAACTTAATTCCGTATGCTCAAAAAAACTTTGAAAACAATAAATCCGATGCTAATTGGTTATCTGTTACTGCCAAATCTCTTTCAATTAAATGTAGCAACAAACCTATCTTTGAAAATATTGCTTTAGAACTTCACAAAATAAAACCAACTGCTAAATCAGCTTATTATCTTGCAACTTATTATTTGAATACTGGAAATCAAGATAAATCAATAGATTTTTTTAAAGAGTCGATCGCATTAGCTACCGATAAATTAGAAAAAGCAACAACTTCTTATACAGCAGCATCTATATTAGCTAGTTCAGAGAAAGCAAAGTCAAACCAGATGATACTTACAGCTATTGAAAATAATCCTTCCAATGGTAAATACTATATTTTTCTAGCAAATTTATACGCTAATAGTATTGCGGAATGTGCCACCAATGAAACAGAAAAAAAAGCCATTTATAAATTAGCATCGGATACTGCTTTAAAAGCTATTGCAATTGAACCAAGATATAAAACTACAGCCGAAAACATGTCAAAAGATTATTTAAAAAATGTAACTTTTGATTCAAAAAACAAATTGAAATCTGTTCATTTGGGTTGTTGGATAAATCAAACTGTTCATTTCTAATCTAATGATTTCAACAAAAAGAAAAATATCAGTTTTTTCAGCAACAGCTTTTGCCGTTTTTTTGTTGTTTTCTTGTAAAGATAATTTTAAAGAAGTTCAAAAATCAACTTTCGCAGAATTTACTCCAATTGGAGAATCAGATTCCATCAACATAAAATATACTGATTCTGGTAAAATAAAATCAGTACTAATTAGCCCTAAAATGCTTGACTATGCAAGTGTAGAATTTCCCTTCACTGAATTTCCAAAAGGAGTGAATGTAACCTTGTATGATGATCACGGTAAAAAAACCTTTGTAAATTCAAAATATGCAGTCACCTTTAAAAATACAGATTTAATAGATTTGCAAGGCCATGTAAAAATAACTAATGAAACTGGCCAAGTTTTTGAAACCGAACAATTGTATTTTGATCAAAAAAACGAATGGTTTTACACAGAAAAAAGATATAAATTTACAGACCCAAAAGGAGTCTCTTATGGTGAAGGAGTAGATTTTAGTAAAGATTTTAAAATCATCAATTCTCAAGCAGTTTCTGGAGAAATCGAAAAACAATAACAATATGAATTATCTCAAAATTACAAAATACATTTATTTACTTATAGGATTCGTTATGGTATATGATGCCGCTTCTAAATGGCATGATGCAGATAAGCCATGGTTAAGTGTTATTCTTGCAGGATTAGCGTTTTTCACTTTCTTCTTTAGAAGTAAATTCGCTAGAAAATTTGAAGAGAGAGATAAACAAAACAAAACAAAACAATCTTAATGGAAGTAGCCGTAATCATAGTATGTTTACTCCTTTGTGCTTTCTTCTCTGGAATGGAAATAGCCTTTGTTTCTTCCAATAAAATTTATCTTGAAATTGAAAAAAAACAAGATAACTTTCTTTCCAACATATTAACTAAACTTACCGAAAAACCATCAAAATTCATTGCTACAATGCTTGTAGGGAATAATGTTTCTATGGTTGTTTACGGATTTTTTATGGGAGATATGTTAATGAAGTGGATACAATCATTTCCTTTTCATTTATCAAATTTTGCTAGTTTATTAATTCAAACTATAATTTCTACGTTAATCGTTTTATTAACTTCTGAATTTTTACCCAAAGTTTTTTTTCAAGTGTACTCTAATAGTTTGATGAAATTTTTTGCCATTCCAAGTTACATTTTCTACATTTCTTTCAACTATATATCAACATTTGTAATTTGGATTTCAGATTTTATATTAAAAAAATTCTTTAACACTGAAGGTGATTATGTGCCCTCTTTTTTCAGTAAAGTAGAATTAGGAAATTATATAAATGAACAAATGAGCTCTGTTCAAGACCATGAAGAAGTTGATTCAGAAATTCAAATATTTCAAAATGCATTAGAATTTTCAGGAGTAAAAGCAAGAGATATAATGACTCCAAGAACTGAGTTAGTTGCTGTTGACATCTATGATTCTATATCAGAATTAAAAGAATTATTCATCACTACAGGCTATTCAAAAATTATTGTTTATCAAAATTCAATAGATGATATATTGGGCTATGTCCATTCTTTTGAATTATTTAAGAAACCTAAAAGCATTAAATCAATTTTAATTTCTGTTGAATTTGTTCCCGAAACAATTTTTATTAAAGATGGATTAAATTTACTTACTAAAAAAAGAAAAAGCATTGCGGTAGTTTTAGATGAATATGGCGGCACTGCTGGTATAATTACTATCGAAGATATAATTGAAGAACTTTTTGGTGAAATTGAAGATGAACATGATGGAGATGAAGAATTAATAGAACAAAAACTTAATGAAAATACTTATGTTTTTTCAGCTCGTTTGGATGTAGAATATATTAATCAAGAATATAAACTTGCCATTCCTGAAAATGATTCTTATGGAACCCTTGGTGGATTTATTGTCAATACCTCAAAAGAAATCCCTCAAAAAGGCGATCAAATACTTATTGACAACTTTCATTTTGTTATTGAAGAAGCAACAAATACTAAAATTGAAGTGGTTAAAATGACTATTTCTGACTAGGAATAAAAAAAAAATAAATTTTTATTGTAAATTATAGCACTACAACTATAATTATTTCATAGATAATTGTATTTTCGCAAACTGAAATAAAAAATTAACATATATAGAAATGGCAGTTTTACAAAAAATTAGAAAACGTTCCGGATTACTTTTACTTGCTATTGGATTTGCTTTATTAGCTTTTGTGGTTCAAGATTTATTCACAAAAGGAATGAGAAGTCAATCTAAAAACGTTGGAAGTATTAATGGAAAAGACGTTTCATTTGATCAATTTAGAATTAAGGTAGCCAATGCTGAAAAGAATGGTCAAAATGGGCG
>CAIRMK010000509.1 GCA_903879645.1 uncultured Bacteroidota bacterium | reverse complement strand
TATAGAGCACAATTTGGATGTTATCAAACTGGCCGATTATATTATTGATGTTGGTATGGAAGGCGGAAAAGGCGGTGGAGAAATTCTATGCAAAGGAACTCCAGAAGAAATTATAAAGAATAAGAAAAGTTACACGG
The DNA here is from genome assembly GCA_903879645.1 of uncultured Bacteroidota bacterium. Classification (GTDB taxonomy): domain Bacteria; phylum Bacteroidota; class Bacteroidia; order Flavobacteriales; family Flavobacteriaceae; genus Flavobacterium. The sequence continues at coordinate 13,391 of CAIRMK010000509.1, read as the reverse complement.
CGCAGTTTTTGAAAAAAGAATTACTTTAGCACGTTAGATTAAAATAAAAAAGAAGATTATGTCATTTAAAGATTACGAAAACGAAGACCATAGAATACAAGATAAATTAAAACAAAAAACGTGGAATGAAATAAGAACCAACGACTCATGGGCGATTTTTAAAATCATGTCTGAGTTTGTAAATGGTTATGAATCGATGGCACGTATAGGACCTTGTGTTTCTATCTTTGGTTCTGCAAGAACAAAACCAGAAGATAAATATTATGAATTAGCGGAACGAACTGCTTATAAAATAAGTAAAGCAGGATACGGAGTCATCACTGGTGGTGGTCCTGGAATTATGGAAGCCGGAAACAAAGGAGCACATCGTGGCGAAGGAACTTCGGTAGGTTTAAACATCGAATTGCCTTTTGAACAACACTACAATCCCTATATCGATAAAGATAAAAACTTAAACTTTGATTACTTCTTTGTACGCAAAGTAATGTTTGTAAAATATGCTCAAGGGTTCGTAGTAATGCCTGGTGGTTTCGGAACTTTAGACGAATTATTTGAAGCAGTTACTTTAATTCAAACTAAGAAAATTGGTAAATTCCCAATCATTTTAGTAGGAACAGAATATTGGTCAGGGCTTTTAGATTGGATTAAAACCGTCATGATTGACAAACAAAAAAATGCCAATCCTGAAGATATGAATTTAATCAAACTTGTAGATACAGAAGATGAAGTGGTAGAAGCATTAGATACTTTCTATAAAAAATACAATTTAAGTCCGAACTTCTAAATGAAATTCGAAAGTATAAGATTCCAAATTCCAATTAGTTTTTTTTGGAATTTGATTTTTGATTTTTGATAATTCTAATCTTATGTTTTTTAACTCGCTGCATTTTGCCATATTCCTCCCTATAGTTTTTATACTGTATTGGTTTGTTGGGCATAAATCGAAAATAAATCAGAATTACATTTTGATTTTAGCGAGTTACTATTTTTACTCTTGTTGGGATTGGAGATTCTTATTCTTATTGGTTTTTTCAACTTTGCTAGACTATGTTTCAGCTATGAAAATCGAAAAAAGCCAAACCCTTTCCGAGCGGAAAATGTGGTTATGGACTTGTATCACTATCAATTTAGGATTTCTCGGCGTATTCAAATACTATAACTTCTTCGCTTCCTCTTTTGCCGAATTAATACACTCAATGGGATTCACTGCAAGTCCTATTTTACTCAAAGTAATCCTTCCTGTCGGTATTTCATTCTATACCTTCCACGGATTGTCGTACATCATTGATATTTATTACAAGCGAATCAAATCCGAAAGAAATTTTGTCGATTATTCTTTGTTTGTGAGCTACTTTCCTTTACTCGTTGCGGGTCCTATAGAACGGGCAACACACTTATTACCTCAAATAAAAGTCAGAAGAAAATTCAATTTCCATAAAGCGCAAGAAGGCGTTTATCAAATTGTTTGGGGATTGGTCAAAAAAGTTGTGATTGCAGATTCTTGTTCCATTTATGCCAACGAAATCTTCAATCATTACCATTCCATGAATTCGCTTTCTTTGATGTTAGGCGCCATTTACTTTGCCTTTCAAATCTATGGCGACTTCTCGGGATATTCTGATATTGCATTAGGTACTTCCAAATTATTTGGAATCGATCTTTTGCGAAACTTTAACTATCCTTATTTCTCAAGAGACATCGCTGAATTTTGGCGCAAATGGCATATTTCTCTTTCTTCATGGTTTAGAGATTATTTGTACATTCCACTCGGAGGGAGTAAAGGCAACAAACTGTTTCAAGTTCGAAATACATTTATCATTTTTCTAGTAAGTGGCTTTTGGCATGGTGCCAATTGGACCTACATCGCTTGGGGACTCATCAATGCTTTATACTTCCTTCCACTATTGCTCTTAAACCGAAACCGAAAAAATGTAGCCGATTTCACCTTAGGATTTAACTTAGAATCCATCAGAACAATCTTAAACATACTTATTACTTTTTCCATCACTTGCCTGGCTTGGATATTCTTCAGAGCCAAAACCATCACCGATGCCCTGCTTTACATCAAAAGAATGTGCACCAATTTAAATTTTTCAGAAGAGTATTTCCGCATTGAGCGTTACAGCCATAACTTACTACCTCTTATATTGGTTTTTGTTTTGGTAGAATGGAACAACCGCCACAAAATAGAACCCATTTCTGGAAAATACAGTTGGTTAAAGCTATCCCTTTGCCTTGCCGCTATCTTGGCGCTCGGCGTTTTTTCTGATTATAAACAATTTATTTATTTTCAATTTTAAATGAAGAAGTTTATACTCAATATCATAAAAATAATAGCACTACTTTGCCTCACTATGGTAGTGTTAGATGGTTTATACACTGCCGCCTACATCAATTCAAGTGAGCGCAGCAAGATTGATTATCTCTACAACACCAAAGACAAAAACTACGATGTTGTTTTCTTGGGTTCCTCCCGAATTAACAACCATTTGGTTCCTAAAATATTTAACGATAACGGCTATAAAACCTTCAATTTTGGTATTACACGTTCCCGCCTAGAAGAGTCTGCTTTAATGTTGAAGATGATGGTGGAACGGAACTATAAAATCAAGAATTTAATTCTTCAAGTGGATATTAATATCAATACTGACGACCATTCGGAAGCGATTCGCTCATTATTCATGCCTTATTTACATTGGTCAAAAACCATTCGAGACCATTATCGAACCATTCCCGAATACAATCAGTTGCTTTATATTCCGTTTTATAGATACATGCATTATGATGCTCGAATTGGCTTCAGAGAAATGTATTATTCACTAATTCACAAACGCACAAACGCTCTTGAAAATGATGGTTTTTATCCACTAACTACCAGTCAAAATCCATTAATAGCCGCTGATTTATCAAAATACGCTCCCAAACGAAACAAAAGCTACGAAGAAATCAAGAGAATATGCTTTGCCAATCATATTAATCTTATTGCCATCACCACGCCGATGTGCATGGAAACTATAAATAGAGATTATTTTAATCATCTTAACCAGATTTATCCAGAAATTCGTAGATTTGAAAATGCAGTCACCGATGACAAGTACTTTTCTACTTGTGGTCACATGAATAAAGATGGTGCAACTGAGTTTACCAAAATAGTTTTCAACACCTTGTTTAAACCAAAAAAATAATTGAAAAAGATACTATACCTTTTATTCTTGATTGCTTTTACGACTGAGGCGCAACATCACTCAAAGCTGATTGTAGAGGTTAATAACGATAAGAAAACCCTGAATATTTACCAAGAACTTACTTTCAACAATCAATCTAACGACACTTTAACTAGCATCGTTTTGAATGACTGGAACAACGCTTATTCAGATAAAAATACACCTTTAGGATATCGCTTTTCAGATGAATTTGTCCGTAGCTTTCATCTTGCTTCCGAAAAAGAACGAGGAAATACCAACACCATCACTATTATTGACGATACTAAATCCTTATTAAGCTGGTCCCGCCCTGATGGTTTTCCCGATTTAGTGCAATTTCAATTGAAGAGCAAGCTTCTACCAGGTCAAAAAGCCACATTTGTGTTGTCTTATTTCGTAAAAATACCCGACGATAAGTTCACCAATTATGGTTTCAATTCAGAGGGTGGCATGACGCTTAAAAACTGGTTTCTTACCCCTTCAAGATACGAAAATAAAAACTTCGTAAAATACAATAACCTCAACATAGACGATGTTCCCAATGCTTTATCGGATATCGATTTACAAGTAACCGACAATGACAACGATGTTATTGTGTGCGACTTGCCCTTGATTAACAAAACTGAGAAAACATACACCTATTCGGGCACTAATCAACTTACTGTCAACTTAAATATCGACAAGAAAAATACTTTTTTAAGCTTTAAAAACGCTGATTTAGACGTCACAACGAACTTGGATGACAAAAGAGTAAACGAAATTGAAAAAGCGCTCATTGTAGATAAGATTGTCAACTATGTAACGCTCAATCTCGGCAAATATCCTAAGTCGAAAATCACGGTAACTCAAGCCGATTATCTCCAAAATCCCTTTTACGGTCTCAATCAGTTACCAGCCTTCATCAGACCTTTTCCTGACGATTACATCTATGAGTTGAAATTCCTAAAAACTTATTTAAACAATTATTTAAAGACTACTTTACAGCTCGATCCCCGCAAAGACAATTGGATTTTTGATGCGATACAAATCTATTATATGATGAAATATATAGATGAATACTATCCCGATGCCAAAATGATGGGCTCCATAGCTAAATACAAGTTAGTCAAAGGATACAACCTTGTTTCACTCGATTTTAACGAACAATACAGCTACTTTTATATGCTTATGGCTCGTAAAAACCTAGATCAACCTCTTGGAGACCCAAAGAATACGTTAATAAGATTCAATGAAAAAATTGCTTCCAAGTATAGAGCTGGCTTAAGCTTTAGATACCTTGCGGATTACATCGGTGAAGACGATTTAAAAAAAACTATCAAACAATTTGTCGATTATTCCACCAAAAACCAAACCGATGTCAACAAATTTCAAGCCCTTTTACAACAAAACACAATCAAAAAAACCGACTGGTTTTTTAATATCATAATTAATTCTCGGAAGATTATTGACTTCAAGTTCAATACCGTTACTAAAACTAACGATAGTGTTTCTTTCAATATTAAAAATAAAACAAACGTCAACGTTCCCATCCCTATTTACGGACTAAAAAACAAAAAAGTAGTTTTCAAACAATGGATTGAAAATGTCAATGAAGACTCAACCTATACGTTTAAACGATTTGACGCCGATAAAATTGTAATCAATTACAAAAACGTCGTGCCCGAATACAATCAAAGAAACAATTGGAAGTCCCTTAAGTCCTTTAATGTCTTTAACAGACCCATAAAGTTCAACTTTATGAAAGACTTAGAAGACCCCAATTACAATCAGATTCTTTATGTACCGACCCTCGAGTATAACTTCTATGACGGCTTTATTCCCGGCATGCGTTTTCACAACAGAACCATCTTAGACAAGCCTTTTCTCTTCGATGCAACTCCTTCCTACTCTACTAAAACTAGTTCTTTGTCAGGAAGATTTACAGTAGCATATAATCAGTTTAATAGAGAGAGTAATCTTTATGTTATTCGCTATGGTTTGAGTGGAGAATACTACCATTACGCTCCTGATGCTTATTACAAAAAAATTAACCCTTACATAAGTTTCCGCTTTCGCGAAAAAGACTACCGTGACAATAAAGGACAAAGCCTTATCATTCGCCAAGTTTACGTTAATCGAGATCCAAGTCAATACGTAACCACATCACTTGAAGAAAACTACTCCGTTTTTAACATAAGATTCAATAGTGCAAAAACCGAAGTAACTAAACACTTTGGTTACAGCACCGATTTACAACTAGCATCCAAATTTGGTAAAGCTTCTGCCAACTTAAGCTATAGGAGACTTTTCGATGATAATCGTCAAATAAACCTTCGATTTTACGCTGGTCTATTTTTATATAATAAAACCCAATCTGATTATTTCAGCTTTGCAATTGATCGCCCTACCGATTATCTTTTCGATTATAATTACTTCGGGCGCTCTGAAAGTACCGGTTTATTCAGCCAAGAATTCCTTTTAGCCGAAGGTGGTTTTAAATCTAAACTAACAAATCCTTATGCAAACCAATGGATATCCACTACTAACGCTAGTTTTAATATATGGAACTGGATCGAAATCTATGGCGACCTTGGACTAATGAAAAACAAAGATTTAAACCCTACTTTTATATACGACAACGGAATACGACTCAACCTAGTAACCGATTATTTCGAACTATACTTCCCTATTTACTCTAATAATGGTTGGGAAGCAGCACAATCTAAATATGCTGAGAAAATACGTTTTACCTTAACATTCTCACCACAAGCTTTAATAGGTTTGTTTACAAGAAAGTGGTTTTAAGGGCTACTAACTTAGATTTGAAAAATGTTAATACACCATAACCACTAAAAAAATCTAGCGGTTTTTTTATACTTTTGAAGTTCGTCATCAAACTAGCCTCAGCAATAACAAACAAAGCAACCAAAAATCTAATTTAGCTTAAAACTTAAACTAAATAATATGGAAGCAAATCAAAAACCACTTGACAATACACAACTATTAGCTTTAATAGAACAATACTACTACAACAACAACGAAGACGATGTAGACTTCCTAAAGGTCATGACTGAACTCCGATTTGGAAATAGTTTTTTCTTCATTCAAACCATGAACCAAGAAGAAGAAGACACAAGAAAGATAATAACTGGTGAAGAAAGATACGGATTTATAACTCACATACATGAAGGAGAATCATTCCAATTAGTATTCACTAGTGAAGCACTAATCAAAGCATTTCTTAATAACCCAAACACTACCTACAGACAATTTAGAACTAGAGATGTATTAAAAGAAATCCAAAAAACACCAATTAATGGAATAATTGTTGATGTGCATAGTAATAGTCAAATATTTTTCTACCAACACGAAATAATTTGATTAATGATCAAGTCAAATAAACCCCAAAACAAAAACCATGAAAAAAGTCTATCTTTTTCTTTTAATAGTAATTGCAATTCATGGTAGAGCACAAAACACATCAGTACCAACAACAACTCCATTAATAAAACAACTCAACAACCAAAAAACCAAATCAAAAATAACCAAGCTTATAAAACCCAAAGATTGGAACATACTATTCCCAAATAGATATGGAATAAAGCAAAAAGACACCTTAAACCACAATCCTGACTTCTATTCTTACCAATCATTCATAAAAGCGGCAAGCGTTTTCCCAACCTTCCTTTCCGAAGGAGACAAATCAACTCAAAAAAGAGAATTAGCTGCCTTTTTAGCAAACATAGCACAAGAAACAAGCGGCGGATGGGACGATGCTCCAGATGGTTACTTTAAATATGGACTCTACTTTGCCGAAGAACAAACCCCACAAGGGAAATTAGACTATAACGACATCACCAAAATAAAATATCCTGGGGTAACTGGAAAGCAATACTACGGTAGAGGTCCTAAACAACTCAGCTGGAATTACAACTATGCACAATTCAGCGAAGCATGGTATGGAACAAAAGACACACTTCTCCAACATCCCGAATACCTATCCAGAGATGCCGTTGTATCATTTGCGTCAGCAATATGGTTCTGGACAGCGCCGCAATTTCCAAAACCTTCCTGTCATGACATCATGGTAAACAAATGGATACCCAACGAGAATGACCTGCTAAAAGGAAGATTACCTGGTTTTGGAGCCACAGTAAACGTCATCAACGGAGGAGTAGAATGTGGAACAGGAAAAGATTTAGAAAAAACAAGCTACAGATATCAATATTACCTCTATTTCTGCAACTACTTCAAAGTTACTCCAGGCGATAACATCAATTGTGCCAACCAAAAACCCTTTGGACAATAATTGTCATTTCAATCATTATTATTGAACTGTAATTTTAAATCTAGAACAAGTAAATGAGCGATAAATAATCAACCTTTAAAGTTAGGATATTCAATATAAAAAGAATATCTCAATATCTCCTTCTATTACCATATTGATAATAGCCACCATAATGACCTCTATTATAATGAGGTCTTCCATAGTAACCACCTCTTGGACCTACATAAATACCGCATGAACTTAATGAAATAGCGGCAATCAACATAATAATAATGTATTTTGTTTTCATCTTGTTATATTTTAAGTAGATAAATAATAGTCAATCCAAAACTTGACAAATCTATAAATCCAATAATTATGCCTAATTCTACCTTATATATATTTATAACATAATTATAACATTTTAAATCTTATACAACAAATTCCATTTATATTTGCAGCCTTAAAATAAAAGTTAATTTATTTAATTATCTATTTTAAAAAATTACATTTACACTTTCTTAATTGTCAAAAGAGAATGAAAAATATAATACTAAAATATGGACTGATAACGGGTATTTTAATAACCTCTTTCATGGTATTTTATTTTGTCATTTTTTATCCATTTTTAATTAGACACAATGAATATTGTTCTTTAGGCCTTTTAGGATTTATAGGTAGCTTTTCAATGGTTTTTTTTGGAATATTAGAATACCGAGACAAAGTAAATAATCATATTATTTCTTTCAAAAAAGCATTTAAAATAGGTTTTTTAATATCATTATTGGGGTCATTAATTTATGTTGCCTACTATACAATCAATTATCATTTTTTAAAACCTAGTTTACTAGAAAGAGAGATTGCGTATCAACTGAGACCTCAAAAAATTGAACAATTGAATAAAGAAAGTATTCAAGCACTTACCGATAGAGTGAAAGAATATAAAAATAGCTTTCACAATCCATTCTATTTCATCTTAAACACCCTTGAAGACTCACTTCCTTTTGGCCTCTTTTTTACTCTTATAAGTGCTCTTATACTAAAAAGAAAAGCAAAAATATAATCCAATAGTGATTACTATAATACTATTCTAAATGAAGAAAATAATTTTAGTAGTGTTGTTTACAGTAACTATTACAAATATATTACAGGCGCAACAATATGAAAAGCCTACTTATTCAGAAATTGAAAAAGAGATAAACGATTCCAAATCCAATTTTTATTATCCCAAACTAATTGAAAGATTCAATTCTGTTGATTCCACATTAACTCTCTCTGAAAAACGCCATTTGTATTATGGCTTTACGTTCCAAAAAGGATATTCGTATAAATACAAATCCAAAGAACTTTCCGATTTAAATGAAATCCTCAAAAAAGGAAATCCTCAAGAAAATGATTTTCCAAAAGTAATGACGGATTGCGAAGCCATTTTAAAACAAAACCCTTTCGATTTAAGGGCTATGAATTACAAAAGATTTGTTTTTGAGAAAAAAGGCGAAGCAAGAAACAGCAAGAAACAATTAGCACAAATAAAAATGGTTTTAAGTACCATTATCAGTTCGGGTGATGGACTTTCTAAAGAAAACCCTTTCTATGTCATTGACTCCGCACATTGTTATGATTTATTAGCCTTATTAGGATACAAATATGAAGGAAATGAAAAGCCTATAGAAAACAGTCTTCATATAAAAATAAAAGAAAATGATAAAAAAATTGAAGGCTTTTACTTTGATTTAACACCAAGTTTAAAAGCTTTTAATGCGATTCTATCAGCAAAAGCAATAGATAAAAATTTTATGATAGGTACATGGAAAATTGTCGATGTTTTAGATTCAAATGATAATAAAAAATTAACCTCATTGGTTAATGGTTTCAAAAAATCCTCAATGACTTTCAATAGTGATATGAGTTTTCAATTCAAATCAACTGATACTTCAAAGGGGATTCTTGAATTTTTAAGAATAATGGGGAACTCCAATTATACAATCAATGCAAATGATAATTCTATCAGCATTGGAACACCAAAAGACAACTATTCCTTACTTAAGTTTAAAGTAATCAAAAAACCAAAAATGACTTTCTTTGCCATTGATGATAATGGCACACAATTAACTTTTATCGTGGAAAAACAATAAAAAAAGGCACGCAATGCGTGCCTTTTAAATGATATAATAGTTCTGTTATTTATCTTTTGTAAAATCAAAACTTTGAGCACCTACACTTAAAGTAAAAGCATCTTTAGCTTCATTAAACTGTATTACTAAACCAGCTTGATCCATAGTGAATTTTCCAGCTCCTTTACTATCTAAAGGTGCAGCAGGTTGTCCTGGAGTATTGATAACTAGACTTTCATCTTCTTGTGTAAACGTAACTTTAATAGGCAGTTTTGCACTAGAATATTTCCCTAAATAAGGAGTTAATGATTCCACTTTTTCAATTCCGTTTTTAGCATTAGTCCAAACATTATTAGTGTCGTTACTATCAGGGAAAGCATTGTCTGGATCTAAAGTTACCATATCCAATTCTTCAGTAGTATCCACTTTAAATGACCAAGTGCTATTACGTTGCCAAATTTCTACTGGCAATGATTTTCTCGAAACAGCACCACTTTTAGTTTTAATTTCTACTACTACTGGCATCACCATTTTATCTAAATTTTCAACCGTAATAATCGCTCCGTTTTTAGCATCACCTTTTACATATTTCACTTTAGTCACTGCTTGGTCTAAACTCCAGTTGTTCATAAACCAACCTCTCCAAAACCAACCTAAATCTTCTCCAGCAACATTTTCCATAGTTCTAAAGAAATCATCTGGCATCGGATGTTTGAATGCCCAACGTTCCGTATACGTTCTAAACGCTTTATCAAAACGTTCTTTACCCAAAACTTGATTACGCAAGATATCCAATCCTGAACCTGGTTTAAAATAAGCAAGAATACCAAGATTAGCCTCTTTTAAATTATCCGGTGCTGCCATAATAGGCTCCATATCAGGATTAGTCAACATTCCTGCCGATTGGTGCATATTAGGTACACGTTGTTTGTATTCTCCTTTATTAAAATCTTGCGAACTTACTCCATTAATAAATGTATTAAATCCTTCATCCATCCAAGCAAATAAACGCTCATTAGAACCAACAATCATTGGAAACCAACCGTGACCAAATTCGTGGTCAGTAACACCCCAAAGCTCTTCTCCTTTTGATTTTATATCACAAAATACAATTCCTGGATATTCCATTCCTCCTTCATTACCGGCAACATTAGTTGCTGCAGGATAAGGAAATTCAAACCATCTTTTAGAATAATTCTCAATCGATGATTTTGTATATTCTGTAGCTCTACTCCATGCTGCTTGTCCATCTGATTCAACAGGATAAGTCGAAATAGCAATCGATTTCTTTCCGCTTGGTAAATTGATTCTAGCAGCATCTACAATAAAGGCAGCAGATGAAGCCCAAGAAACATCACGAGCATTTTTGATTTTAAATTTCCAAGTCAACGTAGTTTTTCCCGCAGGACGAGAAGCAGGATTCGTCACTTCATCTGCTGTTCGAATCATTACCGTTTTATCACTTGTTTTTGCAGTAGCCCAACGTTTTTGTTGTTCTGCGGTATATACTTCTGTAGGATTTTGCAATTCTCCTGAACACACAACAATATGACTAGCGGGTGCTGTAATGGTAACATCATAATCCCCATATTCTAAATAAAACTCTCCAGCACCAAGATACGGATGTGTATCCCATCCGCGAATGTCATCATACACACACATTCTTGGGTACCATTGTGCAATAGTAAAGATTTTACCATTTTTAGTGTCAGCCACTCCCATTCTATCTGAGCCATAATCTGGAGAAACAAAAGAGAATTCTATTTTAAGTTTTACACTCGCGCCATTCGCATTCAAATCTTGTGGAAGATTCACTTGCATACGAGTATCAATGATTGTAAAAGTAACGTCTTTCTCTACAGGTTTTCCAGCAACAGTTGAAAGTACTTTAATTGATTTAATTTTAAACCCTCCGTCAAAGTCTTGTCCTTTAGCGCCATTTCTACTCCCTTTTAATGGAATAATAGCATTCCCACGAGAATCTTTTTTGAATAAGTTCTGATCCACATTCATCCATAAAAATCCTAATTTATCAGGACTATTATTGGTATACGTTAAAATCTCAGAACCAACAATCTCTTTCGTTTGATCGTTTAATGTAGCTTTTAAAGAATAATCAGCTCTGTTCTGCCAATATTTTGCACCCGGTTGACCACTTGCAGAACGTGTATCTGTTCCGTTCTTTGTGTAAAAATTGTTTGCGAAAGTCTCATTGTAATTGTAATTATTTAATGGTTTCCCTTGTTGTGCAAAGACAGCAGAGAATCCAAAAAGTAAAATTCCAAATGAGAAAACCTTAAAGAAAATGTTTTTCATAGTGTAATTGAGTTAATTGATGTAGCAAATAAAAGAAAAAAATGCTTCTGATTATCTCAGAAGCATCTTATAAGTATGTTAAATGTTATTTTTGTTACGCCGATCTAATAATTCTATGAATAGGAATTACATTTCCTTGTTTCAGAATCACTCTTTGGTCTGTTAATCCCCATACTGTCGTTTCGACCACTTTTTTAGATTCATTATCTTCAAAATAAATCTTGATTTTTGAATGTTCTAAATTCCCTAACGAAAGAGCTCTGCTTAAGTCTGATAAACGTTGCTGAATTTCTTTAGCGTCGTTTAAAACTTCTACCTTTGGAAAAGATAATTGAGCTATTTCTTCTTTCTCAATTAATTCAAAATGTACTGCCATAGTAATAAATTTATAAAAATTAGACTTATTGAATTATAAAATTAATGAAATATATTTACCTCCGTTTTTATAATCGCTTAATACTTACTTAATGATGAATACAACGCTTTCCAATTCAAAACTATCAGCAGTTATAAACCCTTTGGGAGCTGAGTTAATCTCGTTACGCTCACTTGCAAAAAACAAAGAATATATTTGGGAAGGAAATCCTACTTTTTGGGGGAAACACTCACCTGTCTTGTTTCCTATCGTAGGTACATTAAAAAATAATTCCTTCCATTATAACGATAAGGATTATGAATTATTGCGTCACGGATTGGCGAGAAGTCTTAATTTTCACTTAATTACAAAATCAGAGACACAATGTGTTTTTTCATTAGAAGCTTCGGAAGAAACCAATAAGGCTTTCCCTTTTGCGTTTGAATTACAAATAAGCTATACATTGGTTAACACTACTTTGACCATTGGCTACAAAGTGATTAATAAGGATAATGTGGCGATTCCTTTTTCCATTGGAGCACATCCTGCTTTTGCATTGCCCAATGCTTTTGAAAACTATTCGTTGCAATTCAGCCAACAAGAAACCTTGGAATGTTTTACGTTAGAAAACGATTTGATTGGCAACAACACTTATAATATTGAGTTAGACAACCAAAAACTTCCTCTCACCTACTCGACTTTTGAGAATGATGCTTTAATCTTTAAAACTTTACAATCAAAAGAGATTACGATTTTAGAAAAAAACGAACCGTTGCTTAAAGTTGCTTTCCCTGATTTTAACAACCTAGGACTTTGGACTAAAGTAAACGCTCCTTTTATATGTATCGAACCTTGGTTGGGTTATTCAGATACAATAAACACCTCTGGGAATTTGTTTGAAAAAGAAGGCATACAAGTGGTTGCGATGAATGAAAGTTTTGAATGTGAATTCTCGATTGAAGTATTTTGATTTTTTTATTTCTGTTAAAATTTACCTCATTAAGGAAAGTCTACATTAGACCTCGGAAAGTGTAAAGTAGACCTCGGAAAGTCTACAGTTGACTTCGGAAAGTCTACAGTTGACTTCGGAAAGTCTACAGTTGACCTCGGAAAGTCTACAGTTGATCTCGGAAAGTCTACAGTTGACCTCGGAAAGT
>CAIRMK010000508.1 GCA_903879645.1 uncultured Bacteroidota bacterium | reverse complement strand
TATACTGCCCTTTTGGGTGGTGATGTTGTAGTACCGACTTTTGACGGTAAAGCCAAACTCAAAGTAAGTCCTTTGACACAAAGTGGCACTAAAGTAAAACTAAAAGGAAAAGGCTTTCCAGTCTATAAAAAAGAAGGTGAATTTGGCGATTTGTACATTACTTATCAAGTGAAATTGCCGACTAAACTTACCGATAAAGAAAAAGAAGCCTTTGAAGAACTAGCAAAAGACAGCGTAAAATGAACACAATATCCTACATACCCTTAACGCAATTGTGCGTACATTATGAAGTAGAAATGACTTTTTTTACCAATTTGGAATCGTTTGGTTTGCTTGAAATCATTACAGTTGAAGCCGGTCCAGTAATTGATTTGGATAAAATTAGTAGTATCGAAAAAATGATTCGCCTTCATAAAGAAATGAACTTGAATTTTGAAGCCATTGATGTTGTTCTTAATTTACTCTCTAAGATTGAAGCACTACAAGAAGATTTAATGGCGGTCAATAACAAATTAAGACGTTATGAAAGAGACTAAAGAATAACGAAACGTTGTTCTTAGTCTTTTTTGGTATCGCTTTTATCTTCAAAAGAGAAGTTTCGCAATTTGGGTACTTTCGCATAGGTAAAAGCGATAACACCCAGCGTCAAGACACCTCCTGTTACCACAGCTCTAACAGTGCCTAACCAATGGGCCATCACACCACTTTCAAAATCACCAAACTCATTAGAAGAGCTCACGAAAATAGTATTTACAGCGGATACTCTACCACGCATGGCATCGGGAGTGACCAATTGTAGAATCGTACTTCTAATCACCACACTCACGGCATCAAACATTCCTGAGAGTAAAAGCATCGCAAAAGAAAGATAGAAGTTGGTGGAGATTCCAAATACAATAATAGACAAGGCAAATCCGGTGACACAGAGAAATAGTTTCTTTCCGGGTGTGCTTTTTAAAGGCAAGAAAGCCAATAATCCTAAAGTGAGTAAGGCGCCTATTCCGGGTGCGGCACGAAGGATTCCGAAGCCCATTTCATTAACGTGCAAGATTTCTTTTTGATAGACAGGCAATAACGCCACAGCACCACCAAATAATACCGAAAACATATCTAGTAATTGTGCTCCGAGTAAGGTGGGTGTTCTAACCACAAATTTCAAACCTTCTCTGATGCTTTGTAAAATAGGTTCTTTTTCTTTTTTGAGAATTGGTTTTACTTTTATGAAAAGGATGATAGGAATGTAAATAGTCATCAAGACACAAACCACAGCAAAAAGTCCGGAAGCAATACCAAATAAAGCAATAAATCCACCTGCTACTAAAGGACCTAAAACGGCTCCCATTTGCCATGACATACTGCTCCAACTGGTTGCGTTGGGAAAATGTTCTCTTGGCACCACCAATCCGAATAAGGAAAACATGGAAGGCGCAAAAAACGAACGCAAGACACCACCGATAAATACGAAGAGGTAAATTAATCCCACAATTATAGCAACGGTTAGGTTTTTCTCAGCCATCGGCAAGGCCAAACTAAACAAACAAATAGCCGTAATCAGATAGCCCGAAAGGCATGTAATAACCATTTTGCGTTTCTCACTCTGGTCGACATAATGCCCTGCAATTAAGGAACATCCTATGGCGGGAATAACCTCAGCAAGGCCAACAAATCCGAGTGATAGTTTGTTGTTTGTGATGTGGTATACCCAAAAATAAAGAATAGTCGATTGCATGTTTAACGCAAAGATGACACCCAATCGAGTACCGAGAAAAGCACGAAATTCCTTTATCTTTAAAGAAGGGTTTTTATAGAAAAAGCCTGAAGTAGTTATCGACGAGGGGTTTTCGTTTGGCATAATGACAGCAACTAAAACATTAATTAGAATTGTAAAATTACAGATTAGTTTTTAAAACCCTAAGCTACTAAAGAGGTTTGTGCTAAAATTAACAAATGCATATCAATGGTTATATCGTTCTCCTATAACCTTTCTTATAGATGTAAACCCTATATTATTTAGGTCAATTTCCTTGCGTTCCACCCAAATAAGTTCCTTAATTTCATCTTCAGCATTGATGGCTATGGTTTTGGAATGTAATGGACATTCGTAGAAAATATCCATAGTTCTGTAGGGAACAGTTTTGTATAAATAATTATTGGGTGATGTCGTGATGTATTTTAAATCGTTTGGAGTGATGTGCAATCCCAATTCTTCTTGTATTTCGCGACAAGCAGCTTCTTCGGCATTTTCATTAGGGTCTATGAATCCGCCAGGTAAATCCCATTTTCCTTTATCGGGGTCTACATTTCGAACCGTAAAAAGGATTTGGTCTTTGTGGGTAAATACTATGGCTACTGCGGCTGCAATGTTATGGTACAAAACAAAGTCACAAGCCACACAATGGAATTTAAAATTGTTGACATACGTCACGTTTTTCGAACCACAGTTGGGACAGAATTTGAAGAAAGAAGCTTCGTTGTTGGGCATAATAGTAATTTGTTTATAAACCATTAAGGGATTAAGGAAATTAAGCTCCTAAAACTTAATAAGACTAGATTACATTATTTAGTAAAAATTCTATTCTCTTGTTCCAATACTCGGATAAACGTGGTTCGCTTCGTCAATTCTTTTAGTTTGGAAGCACCAACATAAGTACACGTACTTCTAATACCTCCCAAAATATCATGCAAAGTTTCGATGACGTCTCCTTTGAAAGGCACTTGCACCGTTTTGCCTTCACTGGCTCTGTATTCAGCGACACCTCCAACGTGTTTATTCATGGCGGTTTCCGAACTCATGCCGTAGAACAATTTGTATTTTTCTCCCTTGATTTCAATCAGTTCGCCACCGCTTTCATTATG
>CAIRMK010000507.1 GCA_903879645.1 uncultured Bacteroidota bacterium | reverse complement strand
TTTTATAGTATTAATTTCTTCCGGAGGTCTAATTTGAAGCATATTCATTCGAAGAAACTCTTCTCTAGAATAGCCATATTTTAATAATACTTCATCATTACAATCAACAATATCAAGAGTTTCATAATCCCAAACATACATAGGAGCTGGGTTGTCCTCAAAAAGATGTTTGTATTTTCTTTCAGAAGCAATAATTTCAGCCTCAATTCTTAATTTTTCAGTAATGTCATTTATTAATACTAATGAGGATTTTCTGCCATTAAAATCCATTATGTGTGCATCTAGTTTTACATCTATAATTTCTCCATTCTTTTTTTTGTGCTTTGTAATGTATTGTGATATTTCACCAAATTTAGAACTATTGTGAACAATTTCATTAAAAGCAACTTTTACTTCTTCAGGTCTGATATCTTTAATATTTAATTGCAAAAATTCAGCTTTAGTATATCCATATTTTGATAACGTCGCTTCATTACAATCTACAATCATTAGTGTTTCATAATCCCAGATGAACATTGGTGCAGGGTTATTTTCAAAAAGATACTTGTATTTTTTTTCAGATAAAATTAGTTCTTCTTCATGTTTTTGTTTGTCAGAAGCATCTTTAGCAGTACAATAAATTATTCTATCATTTTCATCCCATTTGATAGACCAAACCATTGGAACTATAGAACCATCTTTTTTGATATACCTATTTTCAAAATCGGTATACTCAGCACCATTCATTAATTCTCCAGCTGTTTTAAGAGTTCGTTCTCTATCTTCTTCAACAACTAAATTAATAAAGGGTTTCCCTACTATTTCTTCAGGTAAATAACCCCATATTTTTTCGGAAGCACTACTTACAGTAACGAAATTACCAAATTCATCTATGGTACAAATTACATCCAATGAAGAATGCATTATTTTATTTAACTCATTGCTTATTTTTTCTCGTTCTATAGAGGCAGTTCGCTCTAAAGTAATATCATGTACTGAACCAATTAATTCTGTACAAATACCTTTTGAGTTAAAAATAGGAGTTACAATAATACTAGCAATTTTTTCACCTGTAGGATAAGTAGTTATTTCCTCCCAAGTCACACTGCTTTTAGTTGAAATAGCTTTCTGATAATTTTCTAAAACCAAATTTAAAGAAGGTTTTGGAATAACCTCATCTATATATTTATTAATTATTTGGTTTTCTTCTAATCCTGTAATTTTATTAAATGATTTATTAACTGAAGTAAATTTGAATTTGTTATTTCCTTCATTTTTAATTAAAAAAACAACATCACTTACATTATTATATATTAAAGATAATTCTTGTTCTCTTTTTACTAATTGTCTTTCGGCAGTTTTACGTTTAGTAATATCAAATGCCGTAACGAAAATTCCATTAATAGAACCATTTTCATCTTTTGTAGGATGGTATTTTAACAAAAAAGAAGTTTTAGTACCATCTTTTACTATAGTAAATTCATTCTCTTCACTAGAACCATTAATCACTCTGTTACAAATTTCTCGTTCTTTTTCTCTATCTAATGGATGGGCATACTCAAAAAAAGAACCTCCAATTTTAATATCAACCCCAAAATAGTATTTATATAATTTTTTAAATTGCTTGTTGAAAGAAATGATATTAAATTCGGAATCTGTCATAACAAACAATACTTCAGAATTGTTCATTAGTTTGATATTTTCACTTTCAATTTTTTTACGTCTGGAAATATCATTAACAAATGAAATGGCTCTTATTTCATCATTATTATTACGAAAAATAGATGAACTGCCCTCAATTGCAAAGCGTTCCCCATTTTTTTTAATCCCAATTAGTTCAATACCTGTAATACCTTCCTCTTTTCTTTTATTTAATATTTTTTGGGAATAATTATCATGAACAATAAATGCTTCACGAGGAAGTTTACTAAATTCTTCAACCGAATAACCAAATAAGTCACAGGCCGCTTTATTGGCATCAATAACCCTTTCAGTAATTGGGTTTGAGAACAAAATAGGAATGATTGAGTTTTCAATCATTGATTTATACTTGTTTTCGCTTTGATCTAGTTCAATTTTACTCTTTTGCAATTCAATCAATTGAACTACTTGATTTGCCAATAATTGTAATGAATTTATTTGAACATCAGTAAGAGTTTTGGGAATGTAGTCATATATTGCTAAAACACCTATAACCTCATTTGAAGTAGTAATGAGTTGAACACCTGTAAAAAAAATGATTTTAGGATTATTTACTACATAAGATTTATCTTTAAATCGATCTTCAATCCTAGTATCTTCAATAGTGAAAACTGGATTAGATTGATTAAAAGCATACATACTCAAAGATTCTTCTATTGGGTCAGGTATAGAATCACATCCATAACAAGATTTATAAAACTGTTGAGTTCCGGTTATTAAAGAAATTGTGGCAAGTGGAGTTTGACATAGAACACAAGCCAATTCAGTAATAGCATCATATTCCTTTTCAGGTAGAATATCAAAGACATCTATTGAATCTATATTGTTAGAAGCATAAAGAGAGTCTTTTTTCCCCATAGTAATATCATATTTTATAAAGCCTATTATTATTAGTAGTAGGCACTTTCAAATTTATGCCTTTATTCTCTCAATCACAACTTTTCACATAAATTA
>CAIRMK010000506.1 GCA_903879645.1 uncultured Bacteroidota bacterium | reverse complement strand
GTGCCAATTATAATATCTAACGAACCATTTTCTAACGCTTCATGAATCACTTTTCGTTCTGAAGTTTTGGTAGAGCCAGTTAGTATCTTTATGCTTACATTCAAGTCTTTAGCCAATTCTGTTAAACCGATAAAATGTTGATTGGCTAATATTTCGGTGGGTGCCATTAAACAACTTTGAAACCCGTTGTCTTTTGCCAAAAGCATGCACATTAACGCCACAATCGTTTTTCCCGAACCCACATCGCCTTGCAATAAACGATTCATTTGGGCATTGCTACCCATGTCGTTTCTTATTTCTTTAATTACTCTCTTCTGTGCATTGGTCAATTCAAATGGAAGGTGATTATTGTAGAAATCCGTAAAATAAGTTCCCACTTTATCAAAGGGATGCCCTTGTATTTTATGCTTGCGAATAAGATTCTTAGTAATCAATTGCAGTTGAATAAAGAATAATTCTTCAAACTTTAATCGGAATTGCGCTTTCGCCAAAAGCTCTTGACTCTTGGGAAAATGAATGTTAAACATGGCATCATTTTTTGGAATCAATTTTAACTGTTCCAAAATATAGAGGGGTAACGTTTCAATAAATTGTCCTTTAATTTCCAAGAACAATTGTTGCATGGCTTTATTGATAATTCTATTGGTAACGCCCCGTTGTGTCAGTTTTTCAGTACTCGGATAAACCGGTTGCATCGCACTTCGCAAACTCGCTTTGTGTTCTTCTAGCAATTCCATTTCGGGATGTGCCATAGAGAATTGTCCTTTAAAGTCGGCTACCTTTCCAAAGATAACATACACTTCATTGAGTTTTAAACTCTCTCGAATCCATTTGACACCTTGAAACCACGTTAGCTCCATTTGCCCAGTTTCATCGGTAAAGGAAGCCACCAGTCTTTTTTGATTCTTGCCAAATTCAACGGTTTTAATGTGGATTATTCTTCCAATCACCTGAACTTCAGCGGTAGTATTTTGCAGTTGATTGATCTTATAATACCGCGTTCTATCAATATACCGATTGGGAAACAAATTTATCAAATCGCCATACTTGTGAATTGCAAGTTCCTTACGAAGCAATTCACCTCGCGACGGACCAATACCTTTCAAGTATTCTATAGGGGTTTGTAATAAATTGTTTGACATTGTTTTTTAGAATATAGAATAAAGAAAATAGAGAAAAGAATTACCAGTTTACTATGTCTACTTTCTAAAATTATTTTTTTATTCTTTTAGAAGCGAAGATAGTTTTTAATTGGGAAATTTGAAAATTATATCACACTAGTCAAAAATCAATTTCATTGTTTATAGTTTGTTGTTTGTTGTTTATTGTTTGTTGTTTATTGTTTGTTGTTTATTGTTTGTTGTTTGTCATTTGTTTTTTGTTTTTTTGGATTGTAATTGATAATTATTTATATTTTTGTAATAAGCACTGTATAGTTTTAGTGTTTTAAAAATCAATGAAATATCTTTTTATACTACTTTTTTCTATTGTTTCTTTTTCCCAACAAATCACCAAAGTTGATTTTATCCAATGCAATGCATCGGTAGCGCCTCATTTTGAAACCAAATCAATTGATGGCACTGTTTTGTATCAGTTTAATGTGTTGGCGGCGATTGATTCTATTCGGATTGATGCCAAGAATATGGATTTTACTTCCGTCATGATTAATGGAAAGTCGGTTCGGTTTAAAAACAACAAGAAAGAATTAATTCTTTTTGAAGGATATACCACAGGTAAAAATAAACTCTCTTTCACCTATAAAGTTACTCCCAAACAAACACTCTATTTCACCGGAATTGGTGCTGGACAACAAATTTGGACACAAGGACAAGGACGCTACACCAGTCATTGGCTACCTAGTTTTGATGATGTCAATGAGAAGGTAATCTTTAATTTGAATATCACCTTTGATGAAAAATTCAATGCCTTGTCTAATGGTGTTTTAAAAGCGGTGTACCCCAATAAGCAGCAAAAGATTTGGGAATATAAAATGCAAAAGCCAATGAGTTCCTATTTGGTGATGCTGGCCATTGGCGATTTTAGAAACCAAGTCATTGCTTCCAAATCGGGGATTCCATTACAGCTTTTTATTCAACCTAAAGATACCGCTAAATTTGAACCTACCTATCGCTATTCTAAACAAATCTTTGACTATTTAGAAAAAGAAATAGGAGTGAAGTACCCTTGGCAGATTTACCGCCAAATACCAGTTGAAGATTTCCTTTATGCCGGAATGGAAAATACATCTTCCACTTTATTTGCCCAAGATTTTGTGGTAGATGAAAATGGCTATAATGATAGAAATTATAGTAATGTCAACGCCCACGAATTGGCGCACCAATGGTTTGGCGATATGGTTACGGCAAAATCAGGAAAACACCATTGGTTGCAAGAAGGTTTTGCTACTTATTATGCCTTGCTGGCCGAAAGAAAAGTATTTGGCGATGATTATTTCTATTATGCCTTGTACAAAAACTCAATGGTTCTGCGCAAAGAAGCCAAAACTGATACCATTCCGATACTCAATGAAAAAGCAAGTTTTGACACCTATTATCAAAAAGGAGCTTGGGCCTTGCATGTTATTCGGGAGTCAATAGGAGAGAAGTTGTTCCAAAAAGCGATTAAAAACTATTTGAAGAAATACCAGTTCCAAAATGTAGAGACGGCTGATTTC
Organism: uncultured Bacteroidota bacterium; assembly: GCA_903879645.1. Taxonomy (GTDB): domain Bacteria; phylum Bacteroidota; class Bacteroidia; order Flavobacteriales; family Flavobacteriaceae; genus Flavobacterium. The sequence continues at coordinate 3,372 of CAIRMK010000506.1, read as the reverse complement.
CTCAATGAGATTGCCAAAGTCTCCGATTTTGATATAATCAAATTTCAGAAGATATGGTTGGAAGATTATCATTTTCAAGCGGAGAAAGTCAAAGAGCTTTTGAGTAAAAATGAAAGTATCCGAACGCTATTTGAGATACAAATGCAAAAGAATACACCCTATTCAGAGAAGGTGACATTCTTCACTAAAATCATGCAATCGGATGTTTTTTATCCACTTAAAAAAGAAATCATTTACCAAATTGCCAACGTGCCTTTTGAAGAGAAAGAACCCTTGCTTCGTTTGGCAATGCAAACCCATTCGATAGAAGTGCGACAAGCGGTAGCCGAAACATTGACAACCATTCCGTTGTCGTTTCAAAAGGACTATGAATCGTTGTTGGATGACGCATCCTACAACACCAAGGAAATTGCCTTTACGACCTTGATGAAAAATTTCCCTGCCAATAAAAATCTATATTTAGAGAAAGCCAAAGATTGGATAGGCAACAACGACAGAGGCTTGCGTATTTTATTTCTGACTACTTTCCTAGATTCTAATCCAGAACTGAATAAAACTTCGCAATATTCGCAATATTATTATGAGTTACTGGATTATACTTCACCCAAATATGAAAGTTCCATTCGACAAAATGCTTTGGAATATGCTTTGTCAATAGAACCCAAAAGTCTTTTGATTTTAAAGAATTTAGTCAATGCGACCACACATCATAAATGGCAGATGGTAAAATATGCTCGTGATACCATTCGCTTGTTATTGAAAAAAGAAGGCTACCGAGAATTATTCACGTCTTTATTGCCGGAATTATCAGAACCTGAAAAAGTACAACTGCAACGACTTTTTTAGAATTAGTAATTAGGAATTATGAGTTATGAATTATGAGTTAAGAATTAGGAATTAAAAATTAAAACTCAAAACTCATAATTCATAACTCAAAACTTCCCTTTTATTCATCCGTCACTTCGATTTTTGTGGAACGCAATGGAGCAAAAAAAGTATCGAGAACTAGTGGACTACTAGTTTTAATGCTAAACAAGGTTCTCGATTAGCTTCGCTCTATTCGGCTAAAGCCTCGAGTCATTTTTAATAAAATAGCTCAATCGATTTTATAAAAAACACTTGAACTGACGAACTGCTGATGATACTATTTAAGGAGTCCAACACTCATAATTCATAACTCATAACTCACAAAAGGCCCTTCCGAAACATCGGCGAGCCCTTCCGAAACATCGGAGAGCCTTTCCGAAACATCGGAGAGCCCTTCCGAAACATCGGAAAGCAAAAACATACTATTGAATAATTTGAAAAATATAGATTTGTGAGGGGATTTTAATATATTTGAGGTAAATAAATAAAGTCTGACGTTTATCAGACTTATACAGAAGTCATGAGAAACCATTTTGAACAATCTCAGTCGAAAAGACACAGCCAAAGAGTCTAAATAAAGAGAAAAAATGAGAACTTGAAAGAACTTTTTAACCAAATAAAGTTTAAAAAGTTAACTTTACGACCATATAATTGAAATAGATATTTGATGAAACTAATAACACAGACACCTAAAAAAGCTCTGAAAGCGTTCTTAAAAAATAGACCTTCAGAAATAGAAAGAGATAAGTTTAAAACAAACCTCATTTCATTGCTTGACAAGATTAGTGTTATTGAAAAACAACCTAAAGATGAAAGCGAAGAACATCTAAAAAACAATTTGCGTGACTTTCTTCGCGACACATACTACATAGATAGTAACGCCATAAATACCAAAGACAAAAAAGATTTAGTTATTCATATTGGTAAAACCACCGACACAGATGTTGCAGTAATCATAGAAGCGAAACGCCCTAACAATGTAAACGAGATGATTTCTGCTGATAATCCAAATAAAAAGGCACTTCACGAACTCATACTTTATTACCTAAATGAAAGAAATGGAAATGAGAACATTCAATTAAAGCAACTTATTATTACAGACGTTAATCAGTGGTTTATAATTGATGCAAACTATTTTGACAAACACATATATAGAAACACGCAAATAAAAAAACTATATCAAACCAAAATAAACGACAGAAAAGACAACCCTTGGTTTTATGAAGAAATAGCTAAAATAGTTTCTAAAATTGACATCGACATACCATGCGTTTATTTTGATATAAAAGATTACGAAAAAATATTACGCAATACAAAAACAGACGATGACAAAGAACTAGTTGCGCTTTATAAAATTCTTTCGCCTCAACATTTGCTTAAAATTACTACGCCAAACGACAGCAATACATTAAATGAAAAATTCTACAAAGAGTTACTTCATATTATTGGGCTTGAAGAAGTCAAAGATGGAGCAAAAACTATAATTAGACGAAAAAAAGAAAATCGAAATACGGCTTCACTTTTAGAATTAGCAATAGAAGCATTACAAACCGAAGATAATTTTGATCGCATTCTTGACATAAAAATTTACGGCGATAACAAAGAAGAACAAACATTCAACATTGCCTTAGAACTTGTTATTACTTGGATAAATAGGATTTTGTTTCTAAAACTGCTAGAAGGACAACTAGTTTCCTACCATCAGGAAAATAACGAATATCGTTTTCTTAATTCTGAAAAAATTCACGACTTTGACGAATTATTTAAACTGTTTCACAAAGTATTAGCTGTAAATATCCCTGCGAGAACAGACGCAATAAAATCAAAATACAGTCGTGTTCCATATTTAAATAGTTCTCTTTTCGAGATTAGTCCCTTAGAAGATCAAACCATAAAAATCAACTCACTTGAAAATGATGGTCAACTTGAACTTATAAATACAACAATTTTAAAAGATATAAAAAAGAAGGCAGCGAAGCTGCCTTCTCTTAATTATCTTTTCAATTTCCTTGATGCTTATGATTTTGCAAGCGAAGGTACAGAAGATTGGCAAAAAGATAATAAACAATTAATTAATGCTTCGGTATTAGGAAAAGTATTTGAAAAAATCAACGGGTATCGCGACGGTTCAATCTTCACTCCTGCTTTCATCACAATGTATATGTGCCGACAGTCCATCCGATTGGCGATTGTAGACAAATTTAATGATGCGCTTTCTGACAAAGGAGAAAAACTATTCGACAAATTTGACGATATAAAAAACTACACTTCTAGACACTTCAAGACCGACGAAGTTTTAAAAGCAAATGAAATTATCAACTCATTGCACATTTGTGATCCAGCGGTTGGTTCAGGTCACTTTTTAGTTTCAGCCCTAAATGAGATTATTGTTATTAAAGCTGAACTAGGCATCTTAGCAGATGAAAAAGGCAACAATATAAGCGGTTATGAGATTGAGGTAGTCAACGATGAATTAATTATTACCGACCAACAAGGAAACCTTGT
>CAIRMK010000505.1 GCA_903879645.1 uncultured Bacteroidota bacterium | reverse complement strand
TGATTGTTTTAGTACTGGGTTCATACAACTTAATCACCAAGTTGAAACAAAAGTTACAACGTGAGAAATTCACAATGGTAACTGAATTTTTGACAACACTAAATATTGTTTTATGTCGGTATTATGGTTAAGCTTCGTATAACATCTTTACCACGCCAAGTGACCAAATACAGGTCTAACTTTGCCAGAGAAAACCCAATGATACCTTTTTTATAGTTCCCCTTTTTTCTAATTTTTAATGGATTAAACAATAATTTAATATCTCGTAAAATGCGCACTTAATCAACAGATTAAAGATAGGTATAAAACAGATGTAAAAATAATAATAAACTGAAATATAGGTGTTTGAAAATAATTAATACCCATAAAACCAATTGGGTAGAAAAGCACTAATTTGAAAACAAATGAAAGTGTTTAAAGGTATTGACATCCTTTGACATTGTTTTAATAGGATTAACACATTTTGAAAGGTAAGAGGTGAAAAAGTGGGGGTTTTGTTCGTAACATGTTCGTAGCATGTTCGCAAATGGTTCGTAAGCTGTTGGAGATTGTTTTCCAAATGAGGATGTTTTTGCGACGGAAGTACGAACATGCTGCGACGGAAGTACGATGGGGTGGCTTCGAGTGCCTCAGCAACCGGTTCCTCGTCAGTAGTATCGAAAGCAACGGTGCCTTTGGTGTCACATTGAGGTTCTCGAAATGCTCTCGAAGGCACCTTCTATTAAGGCCGCTATAAAAACGAATGGCTGAATATTTCTATTCAGCCATTCGTTTTAATTTATTTCTATCGATTATCGCTATTTTTTTACCTACCAAACCAATCAAACCGCTTTTGTTCATTTCCGATAACAATCGGATGCAGCTTTCGGTGGCGGTTCCAATCATTCCCGCGAGTTCCTCTCGAGAGAGTTGGATGTGCAGTGTGCCATCTTCGTTCTTACCAAACGTATCCTCCAAATGAAGTAAGGTTTCCGCCAAACGTTCTTTCACACTTTTTTGTGCCATCGACACCATGTGGTCATCCGCTTCTTTCAAATCGCCGCAAATGGTTTTCATCACATTCATTGAAAACTGGTTGTTCTCATTAAAGAATCCCATGATTTCACTCTTCGGAATAAAACACACTTCCATATCTTCTAGAGCGACTGCTGTAAGATTAGCCGGTTCGTCACTAATTAACGAACGTTGTCCCAATAATTCACCTGGTTTCACCAATTTTACGATCTGGTCTTTACCATTAGCACTTAGCTTAGAGAGCTTGCACACCCCATCTTTAACGCAGAAAATCCCATTCACACTGTCACCTTCTTCAAATATAGGTTCACCTTTTTTAATAGTGTAGGAAGTCTTGCAATCGGCCATACGCAAAAGCTCGTCTTTATTTAGAGCCTTTAGAGAACTGAATTCTCTAACAATACACTGTTCACACTTGCCCATACGATTTGAGTTTATTTTGGATGACAAAATTACGAATTTGTATGACAATTATCATTTTTTCTACTATATTTATAAAGGAATTTTGCAGTAGGTAAAAATGAGCAAATTATGGACACATCAAATTGTTTCCATTGTGGTAATGAAATTATAAAAAAAGACGAGATTGCATTTGATGATAAGCATTTCTGTTGCAACGGTTGTAAGACTGTGTATGAAATCTTTAGCCTCAATGATATGTCTTGTTATTATGACTTTCAAGCATCTCCGGGTGCCACTCCACTGGACATCAACGGCAAATACGACTTCTTAGGCGACGACACTATTGTAGCACGACTTCTTGAGTTTCAAGAGGACACTACCCATATTGTTTCGCTTTACATTCCCCACATCCATTGCAGTTCGTGCATTTGGATTTTGGAGAATCTGCAAAGGCTGCAACAAGGCATCGGCACCTCCATTGTCAACTTCCCCGAAAAGAAAGTGAGGATCACTTACAATCCCGAAAGTACCAACCTGAAACAGATTGTAGAACTACTCTGCTCGATAGGGTATGAGCCCTACATCAGTTTGGATAATTATGACGAAGGCAAAAAGACCGTCGACCGCAGTTTGGTCTATAAGATAGGAGTGGCTTTTTTCTGTTTCGGAAACATTATGTTACTTTCCTTCCCCGAATATTTTGAAGTCAACGAATTTTGGATCAATCAGTACCGCGGTTTCTTGCGTTGGTTGATATTTGCACTTTCGCTGCCGTCCTTTTTATATTCCGCTAGTGGCTATTATGTGGCGGCTTGGCGTAGTATCAAAGCCAAAATGTTGAATATCGAAATCCCCATTGCTTTAGGAATTATCGTCATGTTCGTTCGAAGTACCGTTGACATCATTTTTGATTACGGACAAGGTTTCTTCGACAGTATGTGCGGCTTGATTTTCTTTATGCTGTTAGGGAAGTTATTCCAGATGAAAACCTACAGTTTCCTTTCGTTTGAACGCGATTACAAATCCTATTTCCCTATTGCCATTACCAAAATCTTACCCGACGGTACTGAACTACCCGTGCAAGTCTATGACATTGAAAAAGGGGATAGGCTACTCATTAGAAACCAAGAGTTGATTCCTGTGGATGGTATTTTGATTTCCGAAAAGGCGTCGATTGATTACAGTTTCGTTACCGGAGAAGCGGTAGCCATCGAAAAGAAATCAGGCGATAAAGTCTTCGCCGGTGGGAAGCAAATAGGGAAAGTCATCGAGATAGAAGTCTTGTTTTCGGTGTCCCAAAGTTACCTGACCCAATTGTGGAGCAATGATGTTTTTCAGAAGAAAGTCGACATCAAGCACAAAACCATCACCGATAAAATCAGTCGTTATTTTACCCCTGCCTTATTAGGATTGGCGGTGGTCTCTTTCTTATATTGGATATTCATTAGTGTGGATACGGCCTTTAATGTGTTTACCGCCATTCTTATTGTCGCTTGTCCCTGCGCCTTAGCGTTAACGGCTCCATTCACCCAAGGGAATGTGCTGCGCATCATGGGGAATCGAAAGTTGTACCTGAAAAATGCGATGGTAATTGAGCAATTGGCGAAAGTGGACACCATTGTTTTTGATAAAACCGGAACGATAACCACTAACAAAAAGACGTCTATTACGTATGAAGGTGCTGTTTTAAATGATTTTGAATTGCAATTATTGTGCAATGCCTTGCGCGGTTCCAACCATCCATTAAGCCGACGTTTGTATGATTTTATTCCGAAACAAAATAAGATGGAGCCTACCCATTTTGAGGAAATCCTCGGCAAAGGCATCTATGCCACCTTTGAAGCAGGCACTATTAAATTAGGTTCTTCGCAATTCTTGGCGCACATGAGTGAGA
>CAIRMK010000504.1 GCA_903879645.1 uncultured Bacteroidota bacterium | reverse complement strand
ATGCCAATTGACTTGTTGATAGAATATAAAGACGGTACAAAAGAAAGTTTTTATATCCCATTGCGTATGATGAGTTTTGAAAAAGAAAATCCAACACCCCAAATAAAGAGAACTGTTTTGAAAGACTGGGCTTGGGGAAATCCAAATTATCAATTATCGATTAACAAACAAAAAGCAGAAATAAGAAAAATCACTATTGACCCAAGTCAATTAATGGCAGATGTAAAACCTGAAAATAATAGTTATGAAATAAAGTAAAAACATTCATATTCATTAATATAAAAATGCCCTAAAAAGTTGATACTCTTTGGGGCATTTTGTAAAAGATATAATCTATTTTTATTTAGTTTTCTTAACATATTGCGTTAAAATATAAATGTGCTGTCCTTCAACTCTACCCTCAATTAATGTAGCATCATCCCAAACTAATTTAATGTTGTGAACTGCAGCACCACGTTTTGCTGTAAATGTTGCTCCTTTTACATCCAAATCTTTTATTAAAACTACTGAATCGCCATCTAAAAGTACGTTTCCGTTAGAATCTTTGTGCACAATTTTTCCTTCATCATCATCTGCTTCGCCTGTTGCTTTTGCCCATTCTAAAGCATCTTCATCAAGATACATCATTTCTAACATATCCATGTTTTTTAAACGGGCGTGCATTCTCCAAGAAACAATTTGTACGGGAAGATTTTCATTCCACATACTATCGCTTAAACCTCTCCAGTCATTGGCGTTGGTAGTTTCTGGATTTTCTATTTGGTCTCTTAATGCTTTTGTGATTAAAATACAGTTTTCAGGTATCGCTTCAGTTTTAGGTTCAACCAAATATACTACTAAATTTTCATCACTCCCACTGATTTCACAAACAGAACCACTTCTGTCTTTCAATCTTTTTTCTGTAACTACGCTCATAAATATTATGTATTATAAATTGAAAGAAGCTCCAATATTAAAAGTAAATTGATTATTTAAGTTTTTAAAACCATCAATATTTCCGTTGTAACGAGCAATTGGATTTCCTGCCTCTCCAAATACACCAAAACCATCAGTAAAGAAATATCTAAAACCTAGGTGAGCTCCAAAATTTCTTAATCCTAAATCTAAACCAGGATAAATATCCATTGATTTATCCAATTTGAATACATTTCCTAAATTAGCATTAAAACGTGCTTTCAAATCAAAACGGTCTTCAAATTTTGGTTTTATGTCTAAAATAGTTGCAGAAGACAGTAAATAATTGGCTGTAAATCCATAAGACATGTTTTCTCCAATTCCAAAATCGGAAGAAACAAAAATTCCAGAACCACCACTTTGAATGGTAGCTCCTACCTGACCTTTAATATCTCCTTTGCCTTTGTAGGCTTGTGCATTGGCAAATCCTACAAAAAGGACTATCGCTAGAGTAATAATTTTTTTCATATTTTTTCATTTTATGGGACAAATATAATGAAGTCGTTTAAACTTTTTTGATTGAAGCGAAAAATTAGGGTTTTTGTTTCAGATTTCAGCTTTTTTTCATTGTATAGTGGTGCTACGGAATTAAAAAAAGCTGAAATCTGGGATAAAAATACAATTTTGCAACCAATTGAAAAAGTTTAAACGACTTCAATATGTTCTGTTTTAATTTCTCCCTTTTTCGGTTGGATATAAGGTTGGTAATGGTTCGCTTTGCCAAATTTGCTTCGTATCAATATCCATTATAGTTAAAGGTCCTTTAAATCCAGCTCCTGTATCAATGTTCCAAATACATGCTTTTTGAATCGGAATCGTTTCTCCAATTCGAGTCACAGGAGTATGGCCAATATAGATTTCTTCATATAGAGTCAACCGTTTTGGGTAGAAGATGCTTTCTTTATTGATATTTTCATTCAATGCTAATGCTGTTTCCCACAAGGTTCTGTCCCAATAAAACAATTTTGGAAAATATTCATAGGCGATGCCATTCATATTGGTAAAGCCAGCATGAATGAACAATCTGTTTTGTGAGTCCAAATAATAATTTTCTAACGATGTAAGAAACTCAATATGTTTCTTTTTAGTAGTATCAGAAACGTTAGAATAAGCCATTACAGTGGCTTCCCCCCCATGTTTGAACCACATGCTTTCATCAAAATTCTCAAAATTTCCTAGGAGCCAATCCATTAATAACTCATCGTGGTTCCCACGAATGAAAATGCAGTTTTGTTTGTTTCCTAAATCAATTAAAAAATCCAGCACTTCTGGCGATTGACTCCAGCCATCAACATAATCTCCCAAAAAGAGTAAGGTATCTTTTGAAGTGACGTTAGCACGCTCCATGATTTGATGTAAAGCACGCAAACCGCCGTGAATGTCACCGATTACTAATGTTCTATTCATTTTTTAAAAAATCTTCACAAAAATACTGTAAATGTGATTAATACAACTCATTCAAAAATAAAATTATTTAAAATAAAATGGTTACTATAATTTATTTTTTATATGTTTGAAGCATACTAAACACCCTTACAATGTTTTCGAAATTCACTAAAATAAACCAGTCAGTCTTTATTGTTATATTATTTTTAATAACATATTTAAATGTGCTTGCTCAAGAAGCCAAACCTTTCAAAGTTCGATACCAAGGTAGGGTTAATGGAGGTATGACCCTAATTGCAAACAATATTGTAAACAGAGAAGAGGGGGGTGATGTAGCTAATTCTCCTTATAATGAAACAACTAACAGAGGGAAATTGAACGATGAATTTGAAATGAAATACATTGATATTGATAATGATAATGCAACGTTTTCGTCTAGTAGTGCCACTTTATCTTTAGAGAATCAAAGTACTAAAAAAATAGTGTATGCTGGATTGTATTGGTCGGCTACCTATCTATATAATAGTGGGAAATTGGTAAAGAAAGAAAAATTCAAAGCAATTGATAATAAAAGAGAAGCCTTTGACCAAATCAAAATAAAACTTCCAAATCAGGAGAATTATTCTAATGTATCAGGAGAACTAATTTTTGACGGTATTAATACCCCAAACTTTAAAGAAAGTGCTCCCTATGCAATTTATGCAGATATAACCCAATTAATTTTAAAAAATGAAACGCCATTTGGAACCTATACTGTTGCTAATGTTAAGGTAACACAAGGGAAGATAAGTGGAGGGGTTTCGGCAGGTTGGACTATTTTCTTTATCTATGAAGATAGCAGCATGAAAGGAAAATTCATTACTACTTATGATGGATTTGCTGGTATTCAAGACCATCCAGTAGATATTAAATTTTCGGGATTTCAAACGGTAGCTCAAGGAAAAGTAAATGCTAAGATAGCATGCGCTGCCCTGGAAGGTGATTTAAAATTGAAAGGCGATCAACTTTTGTTTAAAGCTTCTGATGGCGATAAGTTTATTCAATTATCGAATTCTCTTCATGATAAAACAAATATTTTCAATAGTTCCATTACTATTGATGATACTGTTTTTGATAAAAGAATACCAAATAGCAAAAACACGTTGGGATATGATTCCTTTATTATGACTATCGATAACCCTAATAATAGTGTGATAGGAAATAATACGAATGGGGCTACAGTAAGGTTAAAAACTACGGACGAAAGATATTTTATGTTTTTTAATGCCTTTGAAGTTGAAGATGTAAAACCTGTGGAAGCGACTACCGACGCCATAAAAGAAGTTGTACAAAATAAAATAGAATCAACGAATAAACAGTTGTCTTCCTCAAAAACAACCGAAAGTAACAAAGCAGAAAAAGAAGTTGCTTTGCAAGAAGAGAAATCTATAAATAAAAGTGCCCCTCAAAAACAAATTATTAATAAAGAGACATCAAATTCTAAATCAGACATAGTATCCAACAGCAAGAACAAAGTGAAACAACCGGTTATTGATACTAAAAAAGCAAAAACTAATTTATCTAACTCAATAAACAAAAAGCAATTTATTCGAAAAAAAGCAATTGATAGCCCAAGTGTTTCGTTGCCAAATAGAAAGAAAGGATATTATATTGTTGCGAATGTTTTTGCTAAAAAGTCGAATACTGTAAGATTTATTAAATCATTAAAAGCCAAGAATATTAAGGCTACTTATTTTTTCAATCCGATAAATAGATACCACTACGTTTATATAAGCAGCTATGACACTTTTGAAGAAGCGTCAAAAGTATATGATGCTAACATCAACGGAACTTATTTTGAACCTTTGTGGATTTTGACTGTTAATGAATAAGAACAGTTAGTTATTATATTTCATTTTTCTTAGAACCCTCATGACTTCTTTGAAATTAGTATAAACATTAGTATTTGGATGTTGCTTTAATACTAATTTCGCATCAATTAATTTTTGTTTTGCATCATCAAATCCGTTTAAAAAACAAATCATTAATGTGGAGGGTACATTTTCTAAATCGTGTTCTTCACGATCAGTTAGTGCCTGAGATTTCTGCAATTTAGACAATAAAGAAAGAGTAGCATTATAGATATGAAACAATACTTTTCGATTGTATTGTGGTGGCTCAAAGAGCATTTCAGTTTCAATTTTATAATATCCATTGTCAAAAAAAGAGATTTTTTGTTGTTCTAATGGATAATAACTTGTTTTGTCATTCAATCCCAGCGGGACATATTCAGTGATGGTAAACGTATTTTCATCATAAAATATTTCAACTTCATCTTGTGCCGAATAAAACAACTTTACTTGTTCGTTGATTAATTCAATATCTACACGAGAAAAAAAAGTTTTATCTCTATTTTTCTTAGGAATTCCTGACCAACAAATTACAAATAATTCTTTGAAAACTCTATATTTAGAAGGCATGTCTTTGTGACGATTGTTTACAAAATCAATAACACCGTCAAGAGTGTGTGCAATGCTGTTTCTAGAATTATTTTCGATACTAATAACCGTTTCAATATTTTGTTTGGAATAGGGAATTTTCTCTTCGGTTGGAATAGAATTGCTACCTCTCCTCACAAAAACTGTATTAGCTAAAATAGTGTGAATGTTTTTTTTGAAACAAGAAGTTTTCGATTTGGGTTTGATAGTAACCAAACCCACCACTTTGTCTTTTGGTAAATTTGGGAAAGGCACATTTTCATATTGAATCTTTGGAGGATTTTCCAAAAAAGCATTGACTAGATTTTGAATGCGACTGTCGTCAAAAAAATCGTCGCCAGTAATTTCATTATCCTGATCTTCCACACCCACAACAATATAGGAATTGTTTGAAGGATTTGAATTAGACAAGGCACAAATGTGTTTTAAAAACTTCGCTTTCCCTTCTTTAGAATGCAAATTTAGCTGTCTCTTTTTGTCATAAAAACTACTCTCATCATTGTGAGCTAGTAGGTTCTTGATAAGTAGACGTTTGTTTATCATTTTTTTAGTGATTAGTGAAAAGTAAAAAGTGATTAGTAGAAAACCAAGTTACTATTTACTAATCACTTTTCACTAATTACTATTGTTAAGGTACCTTAGTCCCCATGCTTTCGGTCCAAATAGCAAACCAATCTATCATATCAAGTTGCAATTCTACAGCTTTTAGTAATGATTGAATTCTTGCAATATTGACTGTTCCAGCAACAGGAAGAATTTTAGAGGGATGTTTTATTATCCAAGCCAATAAAAGGGTATCTGAACCAACGCCATATTTTTCAACCAATTGCACCAAAAGCCTTTTCAATCGCCGAGTTTGGTCAATGTCTTCTCGAAACACAGTTCCTAGCGGATTCCAACACATTGGAATAATATCGTGAATTTTCATATAATCTAAACTCCCGTCCAACATAGCTTCGTGGTGTGTTGCTGAAAACTGAATTTGATTGTAACTAATTTCAGTTTTTTGAAGAATTAACTCCGTTTGAGAGGAAGTAAAATTAGATAACCCAAAATCAATTATTTTCCCTTCCGATTTAAGTTTTTCTATCGCTTCTGCAATTTCATCAGCCTCCATTAAAGGGCTTGGTCGGTGTAATAGCAAAACGTCTAAATAATCAGTTTGTAAATTTTTTAGTGAATTTTCAACAGACCAAATGATGTAATCTTTAGAGTAATCATAATGTTTTATAAGGTTTGGTCTTCCTTTTGTATGCTGTATACCACATTTAGAAATAAGTTGTAATCGATCTCTAGAAATTTTATTTTCAGTAAGTGCTTTTCCAAACTGCGATTCAGTAGTGTAATCTCCATAAATATCAGCATGATCAAAAGTGGTGATTTTATTTTCAATACAGATATTGATTAAGTGACTCATTTCGGAAGTGGAAAGGTTTTTATCCCAAATTCCCCAATTCATTGTTCCAGCAATTATTGATGATAAAGAAGTTTTCATGTGCTTTCTATTAAAAAGCCTAAAATTACTAAAACAAAATCATAAATCATCCTTAAAAATTGGAATTGAATGTAAGTTTTAACGCATTATTAACATTCTATTAGTGTTAAAATCTTCAATTTTGAAATGTTAAAATTTGAAACCTTTAAAATACTATAAAAATAGAATTTATGGAAGAAAATGTTGCTGCTTTAGACATTAGAGCAATTAATGAAAAGATAGAAAGAGAAAGTGCTTTTATTGACTTGCTTACTATGGAAATGAACAAAGTAATTGTGGGTCAAAAACACATGGTAGAACGATTACTAATTGGGCTTTTAGGACAAGGGCATATTTTGCTTGAAGGAGTACCTGGTTTAGCAAAAACATTAGCCATTAATACATTGTCGCAAGCTATTCACGGAAGTTTCAGTCGTATTCAGTTTACGCCAGATTTATTGCCTGCCGATGTTATTGGAACCATGATTTATAACATTAAAGCCAATGAATTTTCAATTAAAAAAGGACCAATCTTTGCTAATTTCGTTCTTGCTGATGAGATTAATCGTGCGCCAGCCAAAGTACAATCTGCTTTGTTGGAAGCCATGCAAGAAAAGCAAGTAACAATTGGCGATACTACTTTTAAATTAGATCGTCCCTTTTTAGTTCTAGCGACTCAAAATCCAATTGAACAAGAAGGAACCTATCCTTTGCCAGAAGCACAAGTTGATCGTTTTATGTTAAAAACCGTTATCGATTATCCAAAAATGGATGAAGAACGTATGGTAATACGTCAAAACCTTAAAGGGTCTTATGAAAAAGTAAATCAAGTAGTTTCAGTGGAACAAATTCTTCGTGCTCAAGAAGCTGTTCGTGAAGTGTATATGGATGAAAAAATTGAAAAATACATTTTAGATATTGTTTTTGCTACTCGTTTCCCAGAAAAATATAAATTAGAAAGTCTGAAACCATTAATTAGTTTTGGAGCTTCACCACGTGGAAGCATTAACTTGGCTACTGCAGCAAAATGTTACGCTTTTATCAAACGTCGTGGTTACGTAATTCCAGAAGATGTTCGCGCCGTTGTACATGATGTATTGCGTCACAGAATAGGAATTACTTACGAAGCAGAAGCTGAAAACATCACTTCTGTTGACATTATCAATAAAATTGTAAACGAAATAGAGGTACCTTAAATTTTAGTTGACAGTTATCAGTTATCAGTTGGCAATAATTCTGCTAAACTGACAACCAACAACCGACAACCGACAACTGAATAAAAATGGAAACAAAAGACCTACTTAAAAAAGTTCGTAAAATTGAAATCAAGACCCGAAGATTGAGCGATCATATCTTTTCGGGAGAATATCACACATCATTTAAAGGGCGTGGAATGACCTTTTCTGAAGTGCGTCAATACCAATTTGGCGATGATATTCGGGCTATTGATTGGAATGTTACCGCACGTTATAATGAGCCTTATGTAAAAGTTTTTGAGGAAGAACGCGAATTAACCATGATGTTGATGGTCGATATTTCGGGTTCCGAAAGTTTTGGTACTAAGAACCAATTAAAAAGCGAAATTGTAACCGAAATTGCGGCAACTATGGCATTTTCGGCAACTCAAAACAATGATAAGATTGGTCTTATTTTATTCTCTGATGAAATAGAGTTATATATTCCGCCTAAAAAAGGGAAGTCTCATGTTTTGCGAATTATTCGTGAATTAATAGAGTTTAAGCCCAAAAGCAAAAAAACTGATTTATCACAAGCATTAAAATTTTTGTCAGCAACACAAAAGAAAAAAGCAATTGTGTTTATGATCTCTGATTTTATGGTGGATGATGATTATGAAAAAACATTAAAAATAGCAGGGAAAAAACACGACATCACAGGAATTCGAGTGTATGATATTCGTGAAGAGAAAATGCCGAACATAGGAATGGTAGAAATGGAAGATGCCGAATCGGGAGAAATTCTAGTGGTTGATACCAGCTCTAAGAATGTTAGAATGAATTATGAGAAAAATTATCATGAAAAAGTAAATTATTTCAAAGATATTTTTTCAAAATGTGGTTCAGGCACTGTAAATACAAGAGTTGACGAAAGTTATGTAACCAAGTTGTTGGGTTATTTTAAATCGAGATAAATAGAATGAAATCTAAATTATACATAGTATTCTTCATTATAACTACGTCGCTTTTTGCTCAAAAAGTGACGACTTCTATTGATTCTACTAAAAAGAAAATAGGAGCTGAATTTAAGTTGACTTTAAAAGCATCCGTAAATAAAAAAGATAAAGTAGTTTTTCCGAAAAGCAAAAATTTTGGTGCTTTAGAAGTCATTGATTCCTATAAAATTGATACAGTTAAGTCCAATGACAAATACGAATTAATTAAAAAGTATGGACTTACTCAATTTGATTCAGGAAAATATACTGTCCCAAGAATTCCAATTTTAATCAATGATAAGACAATATTTTCAGATAGCCTAAAAGTTGAGGTTAATGCCGTAAAAGTAGATACATTAAAACGCAAAATGTATGATATTAAAACTATTGAAGAAGTTGAAACTTCAAGCAATTGGTGGAAATATCTTTTAGGTATTTTACTTTTAGTTGGAATCGGAGCCTTAGTTTATTGGTTACTTAAAAAGTATCAAAACCGAGAAAAGCCTGAAGAAATTGTATTTAAATCGCCTATTGAAAAAGCAACTTCTTTGTTACAATTATTAGAAACTAAAGAACTTTGGCAACGAGGTGAAGTAAAATCATATTACTCGGAACTTACCGATATTGCTAGAAATTATATTGAAGAAGAAATTCAAATTCCAGCCATGGAAAGTACAACTTCTGAACTTATTGCCGGTTTGAAAAATGCTGCTAAAAAGAAAAAATTAAAACTTTCTCCTGAAACGGTAGCCAATTTAGAAAAGGTTTTAATGCAAGCGGATTTAGTAAAATTTGCCAAAGTAAAACCATTAGATTTTGAAATTGAAGAAGACAAAAAACGAATTTCGAGTTCTATTGTAACTATCCACAAAGCGATTCCTACAATTGTTGAGGAAAATGACGAGCTGCAAGCTTGGAACGAACAACAAAGGGAGTTAGCTAGAATCGAAAAACTTAAAAAACAAAAGCGAACTAGGATTATCTCGACTATAGGAATTGTCTTGGGAGTGCTAATGATTTCATTGATTACACTAATTTACCTCAAAGGATTTGATTATGTGAAAGACAACATTATTGGTCATCCAACAAAAGAATTAGCAGAAGGAGAATGGGTTTATAGCGAATATGGTAATCCTGGAGTAAAAATAGAAACGCCAAAAGTTTTAAAAAGAATGGATGCGACTAAAATCCTCCCTAAAGAAGCCTTTGCCATTTTAAAAGAAATGCAAATGTTTGGTTATGGTAGTTTGATGGATTCTTTTAACATTGTTGTTTCTACAGTAAAATACAAACAAGACCCCAAAGCAGGTGCAGAGAGCCAACCAGACATTAATTTTGACACCGTTCTAGAAGGGAATACTAAAACTTGGGAAGCCATGGGAGGTCAAAATATCATTTTCAAAAAAGAAGATTTCAATACCGAAAAAGGAATTACGGGTGTTAAAGCCTATGGTACGATGACTATGTTAAACAAGATTCAAAACAAAAGCCAAAAGCTGTATTATGAAATTTTGTTGTTCAAACAAGACGGAGGTTTACAAGAAATTGTAGTTTCTTATCAAGAAGGCGATGCGTATGGCAAGAAAATTTTGGAACGAATTGTCAATTCAGTTGAACTTAAAAACACGACTGAATAATGGAAAAAGTAACTTTTTTAAACCCAGAATTTTTTTGGTTGTTTTTGCTATTACCATTAGCAATAGTTTGGCTTTTTTGGAAACGCAAACAGCAATCAGCCACTTTGAAAATAAGTTCGATAAGTGGATTTAAAACATCTAAATCATTTTTAGCAAGTTTAAAACCCTTTTTAAATGTTTTAAGATTGTTGGCACTGAGTTCTTTGATAATTGCATTAGCACGACCAAGAACCGTCGATATTAGTAATCAAACTAAAACCACCAAAGGAATAGATATCGTAATGGCAATTGACCTTTCGAGCAGTATGTTGGCGAAAGATTTAAGACCAAATCGAATGGAAGCCTTGAAGGAAGTCGCTTCTAATTTTGTGGACGCTAGACCTAATGATAGAATTGGAGTGGTAGTGTATACTTCAGAAGCCTATACAAAAATTCCAGTGACTAGTGATAAAGCGATTGTAAAAGAGGCTATTAAAGACATAAAGTATAATAGTGCACTACAAGACGGAACGGGAATAGGAATGGGATTAACCACAGCGGTAAATAGGTTAAAAGATAGTAAAGCTAAAAGCAAAGTCATTATTTTATTGACGGATGGTGTCAATAATGCTGGGTTTATTGAACCAGAAACAGCATCAGAGATTGCTAAAGAATACGGAATCAAAGTATATACTATCGGATTAGGTTCCAATGGGATGGCTGAATTTCCGTATGCCTATGCTCCCAACGGGAAAGGGTTTTTATACAAAATGATGCCCGTTGAAATAGATGAGCAATTAATGAAAACAATTGCCAAAAATACAGGAGGGAAGTACTTTAGAGCCAATAGTAATAGCAAACTAGAAAGTATTTACAAAGAAATAAATAAGTTAGAAACAACAGAAATTCAAGAATTGAAATTCTATGATTATGACGAAAAGTATAGACCATTTGTATGGATTGCAGGAATTTTATTATTGATTGAAATTTTATTAAGAAATACTGTTTTCAGAAGTTTTATTTAGAGATTGAGCATAAAAAGAATTTAGCATTAGAAAAAATATCTAATATCTGAAATCTAAAATCTAATATTAAATGTACGAGTTAGAAGAAAAAGGTTATTTATATCTACTGTTTATCATTCCAATTTTGGTAATGCTGTTTTTGTATGGTCAATACTGGAAACGAAAAAAGCAGAAAGAATTTGGTGATTTGGAATTAATTAAAAAATTAAGTCCAGAGAAATCTACGTTTAAACCCATTTTCAAAATAATTATAATCCTTTTAGGTTTGACCTTTCTAATAATTGCCTTGGTAAATCCAAAAATGGGGACCAAAATGGAGAAAGTAAAACGTCAAGGAATTGATATAGTATTTGCCATTGACGTTTCCAAAAGTATGTTGGCTGAAGATGTTGCCCCAAACAGATTAGAGAAAAGTAAACAGGTAGTTTCACAATTGATCAACCAATTAGGAAGTGATAGAATTGGAATAATTGCTTATTCTGGAAGTGCTTTCCCGGTCTTACCAATGACTTCCGATTATGGAGTGGCGAAAATGTTTCTGCAAACAATGAATCCGGGAATGATTTCTTCGCAAGGGACTTCTATTGATCAAGCTATTGATTTAGCCGCAAACAATTTTTTTGATAAAAAAGACAAAACCAACAAACTATTAGTAATAATTTCTGATGGAGAAGATCATTCCGATAACGCTCAAAACGCAGCTGAAAATGCTCAAAAATTAGGATTAAAGATTGTTACGGTGGGTGTAGGAACTGAAAATGGAGGGCCAATTCCCTTGAAAAGAAACGGAATTGTTGAAAGCTATCAAAAAGATAAAGACAATCAAGTGGTTATTACCAAAAGAAATGCCGCTGTTTTATCTGCCATTGCAAAAAGCACTAAAGGAGGGGGGTATGTTGATGGAAATTCCACCAAAGCCGTTTTGGATTAT
>CAIRMK010000503.1 GCA_903879645.1 uncultured Bacteroidota bacterium | reverse complement strand
GCTGCACCACTTCTTTCAATTACTTTCATCACGTCTTTTTTGAATGCCTCATCAACTGCTTGAGAGAATCCAAATTGTGCTACTAATAAAAATGCGAAGGTTAAAATAAGTTTTTTCATTTTTGAAGTTTTAAATTTTTTATAAATATATTGTTTTGTGTTAATTTACCAAAATTAATCTGATTTATTTTGAAGTTTCAATAGCTATTGGCAATACATAAGCACATCTAACTGTTTTCCCATTTTGTTCTGCCGGAGTCCATTTTGGCGATAAATTTAAAACACGAGTAGCTTCATTTCCTGTTCCATACCCGATATCTTTCAACACCTTAATATCCGTTATTGAACCATCTTTTTCAATAATAAAGCTAATCAAAACCTTTCCTTTCAATCCAGCTATGTCAGGTGTTTTGTAATTTTTACCTATAAAATGGTAGAATTCTTTCATTCCTCCTGGAAATATAGGTTGCACTTCAACTCCAGAAGAATTATAAATGATATTTTGATCAATTATTGTTGGTTTGGTCTCTAAATTTTGTGCTTTTAGGGATTGGAAAAAACAAAACATCAGTACTAATACCATTATTTTTTTCATGTTTATTTTTTAAGGAATATTTAAATATTTATGCGTTTGCAAAGACACTCTCCATTTTGGATTATTCATGACATAATCTACAATAAGCGGTGTCATCTCTTCTTTCTTACTCCATTCGGGTTGCAGAAAAAGAATCGCCTTTGGATTCACTTTTTCAGCTTGCTCCTCAGCAAAGATAAAATCGTGTTTGTTATAAATTATTACCTTAAGTTCATTTGCTATTTGATAGGCACTTTCAACGGGTAATTTATTTTTTTTAGGAGAAAGGCAAAACCAATCCCAATCGCCAGTCACCGGATAACATCCTGAAGTTTCAATATGGACACGAAGATTTTGTTCTTTTAATTTTTGTGTCAGCGGATTCATGTCCCATGTTAATGGTTCACCACCGGTGATGACCACTGTATCAGCATATTTCTTCGCATTCTCAACAATTAAATCGATTGCAGTGGGTGGGTGAAGTTCCGCATTCCAACTTTCTTTAACATCACACCAATGACAGCCCACATCGCACCCCCCTATTCTAATAAAATATGCTGCTGTACCGGTATGAAATCCTTCCCCTTGTATGGTATAAAATTCTTCCATTAAAGGTAACATTTGACCTTTATCAACGGCAAGTTGTATTTCTTTATTCAGCATGCTATTTTTCTCTAATATAAATATCTATAGGAACTCCTGAGAAATCCCAGTTTTCACGAATTTTATTTTCAAGGAAGCGTTTGTAAGCCTCTTTCACATATTGTGGCATATTTGCAAAAAATACAAATTGAGGCGTTGGTGTTGGCAACTGCATGCAATATTTAATTTTTACATATTTCCCTTTTAAGGCAGGTGGCGGATGATTTTCAATGATTTTCAACATATAATCGTTGAATTTTGAAGTTGAAATTCGTTGTGCTCTGTTTTCGAATACTTTTACCGTTTCTTCCAGAGCTTTTAGAAGCCTTTGTTTGGTTAATGCCGATACAAAAAGGATAGGCACATCTGTAAATGGTTGCAACTCTTCACGGATTTTATTCTCGTAATCACGTGTTGACATGGTGTCTTTTTCAACCAAATCCCATTTATTTACTAAAATCACCACTCCTTTTCTATTTTTTTCTGCTAACCAGAAGATGCTTTGATCTTGCCCTTCAAATCCGCGAGTGGCATCGATAATTAAAATACAAACATCTGAATGTTCAATGGCGCGAACAGAACGCATAACCGAATAAAATTCTAAATCTTCTTTTACCTTGGCTTTTCTACGAATTCCCGCGGTATCAACAAGATTAAATTCAAATCCGAAACGATCAAATTTGGTATCAATGGAGTCCCTAGTGGTACCCGCAATATCAGTTACAATATACCTGTCTTTTCCAATTAATGCGTTGATAAAACTTGATTTTCCAGCATTAGGACGACCTACAACTGCAAATCTTGGCAATACAATTTCTTCCTGAGTTGGTTCCAGTTTTATTGGAAAAGCATCAATTAATGCATCCAACAAATCACCCGTTCCACTTCCTGAAATACTAGCGAAAGTAAAATATTCTCCCAATCCCAAATTATAGAATTCTACAGCGTCTTTTTCACGCATGGAATTATCCACTTTATTCACGGCTAATAAAACAGGTTTCTTCACTTTACGAAGTAACTTTGCAACGGCATCATCCATGGGTGTAATTCCTTCTTCAACGTCAACAACAAAGATGATTACGTCTGCCTCGTCAATAGCTAATTCTACTTGTTTACGGATTTCGGCTTCAAAAACATCATCACTACCACGAATATATCCGCCTGTGTCAATAACAGAAAATTCTTTTCCGTTCCATTCGCTTTTTCCGTAGTTTCTATCTCTGGTAACACCAGAAACTGAATCTACAATAGCTTCTCTTCTTTGTATCAGCCTATTGAAAAGGGTTGATTTCCCTACATTAGGTCTTCCTACTATCGCAACAATGTTATTCATAATGATTTTAAAATAAGCTGCAAAGGTACTACTAATTTTATTTTTTTATACTTTAGTACTATAGTAATGGCAAAAAAATTACAATTACCACTATTTGAATTATAATTACACTATGGAACTTGATAATAATGTAGTGCTCCGTCCGCGTTTTCATAAAGATGTTGATTTAACATTTTCTGAAATTATAGCAAATGCAACCAAAATAAAGGAAGAAGTTAAAGAAGATTATCGCGTAAAAATATCCGATCATCATATTTTTCTTTTTATTATTCTAGCCAAAAGACGATACTATTCACCCCATTTGCACATACAAGTAATAGAAAAAGAAGATAAAACTGTCCACTTAAAAGGCTTGTTTGGTCCCGATCAAACGGTATGGACGTTTTTTATGTTCTTGCATTTTATTGTAGCCGGAATCTTTTTAGTTTTCGGAATGTTTGCTATTTCAGATGGGATGCTGAAAACTTCCGTTACTAAAGATTTAATTATTTCAGGTTTGATGGTTGTTATCTGGTTCTTACTTTATTTTATTGCTAAACAAATACGATACAATGGTCGACATCAAATTATGGAATTGATGCGCTTGTTTTTACGAATTGTAGAACATGAGGAAGGAAATAAAAAAGCAGAAGTTACTTCTTAAAACAACATTAAACCCTACTTTTGGTTGTAACCGAAACGTCTTAATTGGAATTGATTATTTCTCCAGTCTTTGTTAACTTTAACAAACATTTCAATGTGAATTTGCTTTCCGAAAAATTTTTCTAAATCTTCTCTTGATTGTATTCCAACACGTTTAAGTGCGGCACCTTTGTGACCAATTATGATTCCTTTTTGAGTTTCTCGCTCTACCATTATAACTGACCGAATTCGTATGATTTTTTCGTCTTCAATAAATTCTTCGGTTTCAATTTCTACTGCATAAGGAATTTCTTTATCATAATTTAAAAGAATTTTCTCCCGAATCGTTTCATTTACAAAGAAACGCTCAGGTTTATCGGTCAATGCGTCTTTTGGATAATACGCTGGGGATTCTGGTAATAATTCTAAAATTCGAGCAAAAACTTCTTTAACATTAAAATTTTCCAATGCCGATATTGGGTATATTTCGGCATTAGGCACTTTTTCTTTCCAAAGTTCAATTTGCTGTTCTAATTGAATTTGGTCTGATTTATCAATTTTGTTCAATAGCAGTAATACAGGAATTTTAGCATGTACTATTTTATTAAAAAAAGCCTCATCTTTCAGTTCTTGTTCTCCTATTTCCACCATATAAATCAAAACATCGGCATCTTCAAAAGCAGATTTCACAAAATCCATCATTGATTTTTGCATTTCATAAGCAGGTTTGATAATTCCAGGTGTATCCGATAGTATCACTTGAAAGTCATCTCCATTCACAATTCCTAGTATTCTGTGGCGAGTTGTTTGTGCTTTTGAGGTAATAATTGATAATCTTTCACCAACAAATGCGTTCATTAATGTTGATTTTCCAACGTTTGGATTCCCTATGATGTTTACAAAACCGGCTTTATGCGACATTTATTTTAATTTAATTTGATGCAAAGGTAGTCATATCAAGTCAATAGTAGAAATAAAAGATTTTTTTACTGATTTTGTTGCGAGTATCAATAATCATTGTATATTTGCACTCGAAACATCGCGGGATAGAGCAGTAGGCAGCTCGTCGGGCTCATAACCCGAAGGTCACAGGTTCGAGTCCTGTTCCCGCTACTAAGAACCCAGCAAACGCTGGGTTTTTTCATTTCTGTAGCAAACCTGTAGCAAAGTTGATAACTTTTTATTGTCAACTTAACAATTTGCTAAGTCCTTATCTTTTTTTAGCAAAGCACTTACTTTTTGAACGGTTCCCAAAGAAACACCGCATCTGCTTTTTACATCACGTAACGATTTACCCATCTTTAAAAACTTTGCTACGTCACGGTATTTGGTTAAAACCTCAGCATCAGTTTCAACCGAACCTTTAACACGTCCTGTATATATTCCTTTTGCTTTCGCCACCGCTATACCTTCTCTTTGTCTTTCTAATAACGTTTCACGTTCCATCTGAGCCACGTTTGCCATAACGCTAATGATTAGGTTAAAAGTTGG
>CAIRMK010000502.1 GCA_903879645.1 uncultured Bacteroidota bacterium | reverse complement strand
TAAATATTTAATTTTTTTGTATAAAACATAAAAAAAATCACATCGTTTGGATTTGATTCTAGTTTTATTTAGGTTGTGGCGCAAAGTCAGGAGACATTTGCGCAGCTATTCATAGGAGCTCTTTGCAGAGCTGGTGTAGATTTAATTTGTTTTACTGCTTTATTTAAAATTTTATTTTGAAACCATTTGTTATTATCTGATGTGTCTATTCCTTTTTCTTTGATTTGAAATATTAAAAATATATCCTCTAGCCATACTACATTATCTGCAAATTCTAACTCCTGTTTGCTATCAATATCTTTAAAATCATTTTTGCTGAATGTAAATTCTCTAAAAAAAACATTTGTATTTACGGTAGAAATTAAATTTTCAGATTCTGTTTGTTTCATTGTATCATTTTAAAAAATATCATATAATTTGTAATAAGTCTAACAACCATCAAACTTTATCATATCGTAAATATATAAAAATAATTGCAACATGATTATATAAAAAAAGCCCTTGCAATGCAAAGGCTTTTTAAAGATACAAACACCATTAATATACGGTCAAGTTTTTAGGATTGCTCAATAACGAAATGTTAACGGTGTTTCCCACCAACACATAGAAGTAGTAAGTTACTCCCGAGGTTAAATTAGTAAACAGTTTCTTTTTAGCTTTGCTAATGTCAATGCTTACTCCATCTGGCAAAGCACCAAAGTTCAACACTCCGTTTTGCACCAACGTGCTTGGAAAAGTAGCATCGGTGCTACAAATTGCAAAATACCATAATGGTTCGCCTGTTCCTACATAATTAATAGTTACTTCTGCTTGTCCTAATATTTTGGTACGATCTACTTCAAAATCATTAGTTATTTCAACAGGTTTGCTTTTTTCGCTAATAGGTTTAGTGGGTGTAAAAGCTGCCAAAATAATAATGGAAGCATCACCATTTGCAACTACATCAACATACTCTCTAACCTTGTCTACAATAGACAACATGTTATTATGAGCATTAGTTAAGTTTGTTTTTTCAATCTTAGGAGCATTTTTGTATTTTCCATAAGCATCAGAAAATTTTGTCAAGGCTGTATTAAAATCATCAGCTGGAACACTCGGAGAGGTAAAGACTGAAGGATTATTATATACCCCATTAGACACTAATGAACAGAACGTAATAAAATATTTACTTCCGTAACTACGATAGTTTACTCTACATTTTACTTTTTTCATAAGAATAAAATTTAGTGATTAATATTTGATTATTTTTTTGCCAAATTATTTAGCTATTCTCTCAAAAACAAGCATTTAGCTAATTATTTTTAGCACTACCACTAATTTTTACGAAGTTGATAAAAACCACTATATTCAAAATAGTATTTTTTAACAAATTGATAATTAAGGCATTATGAAATTATCAAATTCGTAATTTTCAAAACACTCAAAATCATCGTTTTAGACCAAAAAACGACATAAAAAGACTTTTTTTGAATTATTTTTTTTCAAAAAACGTCGTGAAAAGATAAAACTGCGAAAAAAAAAGTATTTTTTGTGTGATGAAAAATATTTTTTTTGTGAAAGAAAATATTTTTTGTGTGATGAAAAATATTTTTTTTGTGATGAAAAATATATTTTGTGTGAAAGAAAATATTTTTTTTGTGATGAAAAATATATTTTG
>CAIRMK010000501.1 GCA_903879645.1 uncultured Bacteroidota bacterium | reverse complement strand
TTCAAGTGTTTCATCACACCACAAATGATCTCCCCATTCCCACGAATTTTCTAATAAACTATCTGTATCTACTATATCTTCTCTTTTTATTGTTACTGTATAAGTTTTGTTTTTCATTTTAATTGACCTAATTAATAGTAAATATTGCCATATTCGAAAGCGATAATTGGCTCATGGGTATTTTTATCTTCTAATACCCAGTTATGCCCATCATCTAAAATGGTTACATTACCTTTCGAGTATTCATTAATATAACCTTCATCACGTAACCATTTTATTTTTTTACGGTTTGTTGTTAGTTTTTCAAATGATTCTAAATCTATTGTGCCGATTTTAAACCAATTATTCCAGGTCCATGAATAATATCCCTCTCTCCATGCATCAATAGATAAAATTGTAAGTTCTTTATTGTCCATTTTAATTGTTCTCGATTATGATTTTATTTTCTTTGTAATTATGATAAACATAATATTCTTTGTTGCAAAATTTTACAATTCCGCTGTTATCTGTACCTGCTAAAACTTTTAAACTTTTAGGTGTTTTATCCCACATAAAAATATGTTTGTTTAATCCAGGCGCAAACTGGTAGGTTTTTTCTAGGATGATTTTTAGTTGATTATCCACTATTTTTATGAGCCTCAAACTCTTTGACATAATTTAATTGGTGTTGGGTTAAATTGTCAATAAAATTTTGAGCTTCATTAACACTATTAAAAAATCGGTTAAATATCATGCTCCCGTTATCTTTTACAATTAGCCATTGTGTTTTACTTGGCGACCGTTCAATTTTCATTTTTATTTCACCAATTCTATAAAATTTATTGCATTTTTTAAATGATCATTGGCTCTTATCCATGCATCAATAAAATCCAATGCTAATTTTTTGGTATTGAATGTATGCACACCGCACATAAAAAAACCATTTTGTATTTTTACCTTCCACATATTAATTATCCTTGTTGTTTAAAAATTTTGGCTATTGTTTCACATTTTTTATTGTTTGTCAATTTTACTTTCAGTTTGACTAATATGGAATACTGTAACTGATCGAATAAAAGAGCTTGCTTTCTTAGTTTCTGTAGGTTCAGTTTTTACAACGGTAACAATTTTTACACCATGTTCACCTTTCTTAACTATTCGACCCACATACAGCCATGCATTAAATGTAAAAATGTTTTCACGAGGTTTAATATCATTAATATCAATACCTTTAGCAATAAAACCTTCAAAAATTGGCGCATAATTACTAAAAGACTGATTACTTACAGCTTTATTAAAACTTTGTTCTTGTTGTTCAGCTGTTACTTGTTTATGTTTTGTGTTCATAGTCTTTAATCTCAGTTTATTTAAAAATTTACCCATTGTTTCATAGTTATGGCTGATTGTCAAATAAATTTACATCTACCAACCACCATAAAAATTTTTACAATAGTTTGTTGACAAATGAATAAAAAGAGTTTACAATTTGTAACAAATGAAGGGATACCGGAAAAGGTTCCAGGTCCAGGTGGTCCCTGAACGTTGCCTAAAATTTTTTGAAACCTTATGCACAATTTAACTTAAAAGTCAAATTTATTTTTAAAAGTTGATTTTCGCACGTTA
>CAIRMK010000500.1 GCA_903879645.1 uncultured Bacteroidota bacterium | reverse complement strand
CGTTAGGTTTGATGGTTTGAGTAATCATTTCAGCACCACGAAGACCAATTTCTTCCTGTACCGCATTGACAATATACAATCCAAAAGGTAATTGTTTCTTATTTTCTTTTAACAACCGAGCAACTTCCGCAATCATAAATCCACCCATTCTATTGTCGATCGCTCTGCAAACAAATTTATTTTCATTCAAAATCATAAATTCATCAGGATAGGTAATCACACATCCAACATGTACGCCTAATTTCTCCACTTCTTCTTTAGTAGAACAACCACAATCAATAAAAATATTGTGCAATGTAGCCGCTTCTTCTTTACCACGATTTCTAGTATGAATGGCAGGCCAACCAAAAACTCCTTTGACAATTCCTTTTTTAGTATGAATGTTAACACGCTTAGAAGGAGCAATCTGATGATCGGACCCCCCGTTTCTGATAACATAAATAAGACCATTATCAGTAATATAGTTAACATACCAAGAAATCTCATCCGAATGACCTTCTATAACTACTCTAAATTTAGCCTCGGGATTGATTACCCCAACAGCACTTCCATAGGTATCGGTAATAAAAGTATCAACATAAGGTTGTAAATAATCCATCCAAATCTTCTGTCCTCCAGCTTCATATCCAGTAGGTGATGGGTTGTTTAAGTATTTTTCTAAAAATGTAATCGATGATTTTGTCAATATAGATTTTGTTGCCATAGAGTTTTTTTTTGCTAATTTATAAATTTGGCATTACACTTGTTATGGATATTATATATTTTTACACTAAAATTAACAGACATGTTTAAGCTTCCTATCGTATTCTTACTTTTTCTTATTTCTCTTGGATCTTATGGTCAAGTCGTAAAAGAGACACAATCAAAAGATAAAGAGATAGAAATAAGAGAATTAGATTCCATAAAAATGGATACTATCCTTTTAGAGGATGTGTTGATTTCTAAACAAAAAATGAATCCAGAAGAAAGAAAGCAATTCCTTCTACTGCAAAATAGAGTGTTTAAAGTGTATCCTTTTGCTAAAATTGCTGCAGATAGACTCTCATCGATCAATAGTACAATGGATAAATTGAAGTCCAATAAAGAAAAAAGAAGATATTTTAAGATAGTGGAAGATTTTATGGATAATGAATTTAAAGAAAAACTTAAAAAATTATCCCATAAACAGGGGCAAATATTAGTGAAACTAATTTATCGACAAACTGGCGTGTCAACCTATGATCTTATTAAAGATTATAAAAGCGGATGGAAAGCATTTTGGTCAAATAACGCCGCACGACTTTTTGAAATAAATCTAAAAGAAACCTATAAACCAATCGAGAATAATGAAGATTATCTTATTGAAACAATTCTATACAGAGCTTTTAACAGCAGACGTTTGATCGAACAAAAGGCAGCCAATCCAGTAGATATCGATAAACTAAATGAACACTGGGAAAAACTAGCTAAAGAATTAAACAAGAAAAAGAATTAAAGTAATAGCTTAACTACTACGAAGCAATTTCGTATTTCCAACTTTAATGATTAATAAATGAGATACTTGGCTCTTGTTTTCTTAAATTGATTCAATCCTTTTTTCCATGATTTTCTGATTTCTTGTTCAGAAATCCCACTTTCTATTTGCTGCTGTAGTTTTTTGGTGCCAGATAACTTCGTAAAAAAGTCGGTAAAGAATTTAGATTTATCAGAAGTAGTAGTATAAGCACTAATCAACCATTTTAATTCTAATTGATTGACTCTAGGAATGGATGTTAAATTTTCACCATAACAAACTTGGTCTTTATAAACAGGGTCTTTAGCTCCTAAATTAGGAATCGGAGTGAAACTAAAATCGCTTTTTGGTAAATAAGGGGAACCATAAATTTGAAATTGCATTTCAGTGCCGCGACCCACACTTACATTGGTTCCTTCAAACAAACACAAACTAGGATATAAATTGACAGCTTGGTCATTAGGTAAATTCGGAGAAGGTTTAACAGGTAATCGATATGTCATTTCGCGTTTGTAATTCAAACAAGGTATAACCGTCAAGTTACATATAATACCATTTTTCAACCATTTTTCACCATTAATCATCTTAGCATACTCACCAATAGTCATTCCATGAAGCAATGGAATAGGGTGCATGCCAACAAAACTAGTGTATTCTTTTTCTAATATTGGTCCATCAACAATAGCCCCATTCGGATTCGGTCGGTCTAAAACAATAAGTTGAATGTTGTTTTCAGCACAAGCTTCCATGATATAATGCAAGGATGAAATATAGGTATAAAACCGCGCACCTACATCTTGCAAATCAAAAACCATAACATCTATTCCTGCCAATTGTTCAGCCTTCGGTTTTTTGTTATTACCATATAAAGAAAGGATAGGCAACCCTGTTTTGACGTCTTTGCCGTCAACGACATGCTCGCCAGCATCAGCAGTACCCCTGAATCCATGTTCTGGGGCAAATATTTTTTGAACTGAGATTTTATTGTCAACAAGATAATCAACTAAATTAATAAAATTAATTGTTGTTCCTTCAGCATGGCTTCCATTATGAAGTTGTACAGAGGAAGGTTTACTAGTTATGAGTACTCCAGTTTGATTAGTGACAATCCCAACTTTTTTATTTTTTAATATTGGAAGATAGGCTTTAATGTTTTCAGCACCTGTTATAACAGGTAATTCAAGAATTAAATTGGTATTCTTTTTAGTTTTTAACTTTAAACTGCTTCCAAACGACGCGGTAGCGATCAAAAATAATAATCCGATTTTAATACTATATCTCATAAACTTTTTTTAATAGGAAGTCATTTAAACTTTTTTTGATTGAAGCGAAAAATACAATTTTCCAGCCAATTGAAAAAAAAAGTTTAAATGACTTCTCTGTGAAAATCTGTGTAACCTGTCTGTCAGCAGATAGGGCTGTGGCAAAAAACTTTATGTATCTTTGTTGCAAATTCAAAAATCAAGTAATTGAATCTAGAACACTTCATAGCCAAACGCCTAATTACTGCTAAAGACCATAAAAGTAGTATATCTGCACCAATTATAAAAATAGCAATTATCGCAATTGCTTTAGGTGTCATAATGATGATGGTGTCCATAGCAACAGGAATTGGTTTGCAAAATAAAATAAGACAAAAAGTCTCGGCCTTTAACGGTCATATTAGTATATCAAACTTCAATGGCAACGAATCTGACGTGAGTATTGAACCTGTTTCAATACATCAAAAATTTTACCCAAAATTTAAAAATATAGAAGGAATTAATCATATTCAAGCTGTCGCAACGAAAGCAGGAATGATTAGAACTGAAGCTGCTTTTGAAGGAATTGTTTTCAAGGGAGTTGGCAAAGATTACAATTGGGAGAACTTAAAAGAGTATTTGATCCAAGGAAAAATCCCAAACCTTAACTCTGATTTAAACAATGAAATACTGATTTCACAATATTTAGCCAATAGATTAAACCTAAAGCTAGGAGACCGTTTCAATACTTTCTTTATGAAAGAAGAAGAAAACAAGTTACCCAATAGCCGCCGATTTAAAATAGTTGGAATTTACAATTCCGGATTACAAGAATTTGATTCATCCTATATAATAGGAGATATTCGTCATATTCAAAAAATGAATAAATGGCGACCCGATCAAGTTGGCTCCTTCGAAGTCTTTTTAGATGACTTTACAAAAATTGAAGAAAAAGAGGATGAAGTATATAGTGAAACATCTTCCATTTTAAACTCTCAAACAATAGTTAAGAAATTCAGCTACATATTTGATTGGTTAAAACTTTTCGACACAAACATTGTTATCATCCTCATAATTATGATAGTCGTCTCAACAATAAACATGGTTGTTGCACTACTAGTATTAATTTTGGAAAGAACCCAAATGATTGGAATCTTAAAATCTATGGGAGCCAATAATTGGTCTATTCGAAAAATATTCCTTTACAATGCGCTGTATCTAATCATAAGAGGACTTTTTTGGGGCAATATAATAGGTGTTGGTTTACTGCTAATACAGAAATATTTTGGGGTCATTAAACTAAATCCTGAAAGTTATTATGTAAATGTAGCCCCCGTCGATATTAATGTAGGGTATTTTATATTACTTAATATAGGTACAGTAATAATTTGTTTACTCGTATTATTAATACCATCGTATATCATAACCAAAATTTCTCCCGCAAAAACAATCCGTTTTGATTAATTTACTCCATGGCTACTCCATAGATAGTGCATAGATACTCCATAGCTACTTCATAGATAGTCCATGGATAGTCCATGAAAAGTGTATTTTGAACGGCGGTTGTATAGGTTGTTGATGTAAGAATACTTTAATTGGCAGATGTCATTAATATTAAATT
>CAIRMK010000499.1 GCA_903879645.1 uncultured Bacteroidota bacterium | reverse complement strand
TTTTTCAAAAGAATTAAATCAAATTTTGTGGTTTTAATTTCATCGGAAATAGGCTTCAATTTAGCAGGTACCTGCAAAAAAGATTCTGGAAATGCATCAAAAAATGTTTCTTTAGTCCATGGAAAGGGGAATGGTTTTTCCAATTGAATCTCATGAAACAATACATTGATGTTGTCAGAATTCAGTAACGGTTTAGCAATATTTCTCGCAATCGACTCTAATTGCCCCGATTGAGAATAATAGATTACTAGAACGTTTTTCATATTCATTTAATTTAAAAAGGAAGCAAATTTAACTTAAAAAATACTTAAATTCGTTAAACAATATTTAAATCTTTAAAAGTTCTTACCTTATCTGATCTTTTAACATGCACCCATTCCGGCCAAGTGGTTTGGTCCTCAGCATCATAAATTCTAATTCTTTGATTTTCATCTTGAACAATAAAATCGGATGGATCACATTTTAAAATTGCTGCCGCTGCAGCTAAACCCGAATGGGTAGCGCCAGCAACACCATGAGAAAGCGTACTTGCTCCGCAAAGAAATAAATTTTCAATTTCAGAGGTATTCTTATACGAAAAAGGACCAACTTGATTTAATGTTTTCTCCGTACCATAGACATTTCCTTTAGTTGAATTGACATAAAACTCATTAGTCATAGGAGTACCAAGTTCAGCTTGAACAACATTATCCTTAGCTCCAGGTATTATTTTCTCAATACTATTCATCAATTTTGAGATAATTTTTTCCTTAAATTCTTTATATTCTTGACAGTGATAATCTTCTTCACCCTTAAATTTTTTGATGTTATCATAATTCACATAAGTAACTACCTCAAAATTATGATACCTTCCATTATAACTTACTGGATCTTTAAGGGTAGTACAACTCATAAAAAAAGCAGGAAAATCCTCTCCTTCTGTAATATCATCTGTCATCAATGTATTAAAATGTTGGTCTATATCTTCATCTTTTACCATCCATATATTACCAGAATCGATTCCAGACTTTGTAACATCCATGTCCAATGTCAAAAACAAGATCAATGAGGTAACAGAATATTTAGTTTTCTCTAGTTTCTTACTCAACTTCTGGCTAATATTTTCTTTTCCTACTAATTTCAAATAAGTAATAGAAGGATCGGCATTTGAGATGATATTTTTAGCATAAATAGTTTGTCCATCTTTAATCTTTACACCGATAGCTTTATTATTTTCAATTATAATTTTCTCAACGTTTTGTTTGACTCGCACTTCTCCTCCATGTCTTTTTATTCCATTTGTCATTGCCTTTACAATACCGCCACCACCGCCCATTGGATAAAAGCCGCCATCGAAATAATGACCCATAACTGAGGTATGAACTGGAAAACAAGCACGACTCGGAGGAAGCCCATGATCACCACATTGAATATTTAAGACCGCCTGAAGCAACGGATCTTTAACATGCCATCCCACCACTCTTTTAAGGGAAAATAAAGAAAATTTGCCAAAATGTTTGGTCCTAAAGGGAACCGTTATTTTTTGCCACCATCCTTTTAATTTTGGAATTAATTGCAATTCATAATTTACTTTTTGAACCAGAGATAAATATTCTTTAATATTTTTCTCCTCCTTAGGAAAACGATTGGATAGTACCTTTTCAAGAGAAGTAATTCCTGCTGGCAAATCAATAATCTCATTTCCAATATAACAATGCTCATAAGCATTAGTATTCATTCGAAAAAACACCATATCATTTGCTATTCCTAAGCCTCTATAAAGTTCACTGGTGGATTGTTTATCATCGAGAAGACCAACATAATGGACCCCTGGGCTAAATCGTTGGCCGCCTAAAGTAAAACTATGACTCCAACCCCCTGGAACATAATGTTGTTCCAAAACCAGCACTTTCTGACCAGCACGAGCCAAACAAATTGCAGTGGCTAATCCTCCAACACCTGAACCTATAATTATTGAGTCAAATTCTTCCATTATTTTGGATTGTTTTACTGATAAAAGAAAGGACTAAAAAGTGTATCTATTATAAGTAGCTATTAATATTATTCCTCAGATTTATGCCAAAAATTAAAATAATTAAACCATTGCAAAGGATATATTTTTAACATAGATTCAACACTTTCAATATAAGCAGATAATAATGCTTTTTCATCCCGATGCTTTGTATGGGCTTCTCTCGCATACAAATGATAATGCAGATTAGCTTCTTTCATGACATAAACAAAAACGACTGGAACTTTCAATCGAGAAGCAATCAAGAATGGTCCTGCAGGAAAATTGGCATCTTCTCCAAAAATTGGCGCAGTCAAGCATTTAGTCCCCTCAAAATAACGATCCCCAGTAAAACAAATTAATTCATTTCTGGAAAGAGCATTGTTAATCTCAAAAATATGTGACATATCATCTTTTATAAAGATAAACTTTATTGAAGATTTTTGGGTAACGGTTTCAAGGTAGTCTTTTATTACCGAATGCTCTCTGTCGGTCGTAACGAGATTTATTTGGCAATCATAATCTATTTC
>CAIRMK010000498.1 GCA_903879645.1 uncultured Bacteroidota bacterium | reverse complement strand
TCCCGAGGCTTCGGGTGACGGTAGAGTTAATTATGAGTTATGAATTATGAGTGTGGGACTCCTAAAATACTATCATCAGCAGGGCGTCAGTTCGAGTGAATTTTTAAAACAGAAAATCGAAGTGACGGCAGAGTTAATTATGAGTTATGAATTATGAATTATGAGTGTTGGACTCCTAAAATAGTATCATCAGCAGGACAAAGTAAAAAGAGGGTATAAATGTTTGACAAGGAGAACTACCTATAATGAAATCAAAAGGAAAGAGATCTATTAAGAATAGAAGATAGAACAATATAGCGTAAAGGAAAGCGCTAGAGAAAGAACTCAATAGAAATCCACTAGAGCCAGAAAATAAATCTATAATAAATGAGAGTTGACAATCTTGTTTTTCAGTGATTCCGTGAAGAAACTCTTAGGATATAAGATTTTGTTACCTACTATGCTGTATGGAATTTGCTTTTCTTTGCGGTAGCGCCATAGGGTGCTATCACTAATTTTAAGCAGCTGTTTAACTTCAAAAGCATCCAACCAATTTTCGTTAGTTAAGGGTTGTTGTAGTTTTTTAACCGTCTCTTCCAATTCGGAAACGCGTGTTTGTAATATTTCTTTTTTTGACTTCAAGGCGAATAGTTTTATAGTTGATATGTTGTGTTATTCTGTAGCTAAATTATTTAAAATATTTTAGGATTAAGAAAATGTAGCGTATGTTTTTTTTTACACTTACTATATCTCAATTAAATATGATATTCTTTTCATAATCGCTTGTTACAAAGATAAATGAAGGTAAGCAAAAAAGAAAGCCAATGTTTTTCACAATCGCCCTTAGTTTTTAACAATACGTAAGAATAAAGTCACTTTTCTATTGCATTTTAACTATTTGTAATTCAGTATTTTGAAAATAAATTATAAATGAGAAATAAATAAAATCGAGGGATTCACGGAGGGTAAAAAATGTTTTCGTTTGATTTTCGTAGCTTCGAGAGCATTTCGAGAGCATTTCGAGAGCCTCAATGTGACACCTCAGCCACCACGAGAACATTTCGAGAGCCTCAAATCTCGGTGGCTTCGAGAGCATTTCGAGAGCCTCAATGTGACACCTCAGCCACCGAGATTTTCATCAGCCACAGGTGCCTCGTTAGCAGTATCGAAAGCAACGGTGCCTGAGGCTCTCGAAGGCACCGTTGCTTAGCTCTCGAAGGCACCTTTGCTTGGCTCTCGAAGGCACCATCATGTTCACTATAAACAAAAAAATCTCCCAATTGGGAGATTTTTATTTGCTATATATAAAAGCATTTTATTATTTTAAAAGCTCTACTACTTTTGCTTTCAATTCGTCACCTCTTAAATCTTTGGCAACAATTTTACCAGAAGCATCCAATACGAAAGTTGTTGGAATTTGTTCCACTTTGTATTGTTTTGCGATTGGTTCTGCCCATTCTTTTAAGTTAGAAACTTGAGTCCAAGTGATTTTATCTTTAGCAATAGCCTCGTTCCATTTTGTTAAATCTTTGTCTAAAGATACCCCAATAATGTTCAATCCTTTGCTGTGTAATTCATTGTATAAAGCCACTACATTAGGCATTTCTTTTCTGCATGGTCCACACCATGAAGCCCAAAAATCAATGATAGTTACTTTACCTAATGATTGTTTTAAAGACACTTCAGCACCTTGAGGATTTTTAGCAGAGAATTCTGGAGCTGGTTTTCCTACTTCAGCAAATACAGTTGGAGCTGCTTGTGCTTTTTGATTAGTTTCGATAGTTTTTAACTTCGTTTCAATGTCTTTACCAATTTTAGTAGCTTTAAGAGTAGCATCTAAATCAGCATAGATTTTTTTAACTTTTTTAAGATCGAAAGTAGGCGAGTTGAACATGTTTTGAACTAATAATAAAGAGATATAAGAATCTTTATTTTGCTCAGGATATTTGTTCATGTACTCTTCTTTTTCTTTTTCAAAAGTGCTATATTCTTTTTTCAATTTGTCAATAGTAGCGTTGTCTTTTTTCTGTTGCGCCTCCATGAATTTCTTCATGTTTTTGTTTTGGAAAGCCATCATTTTCTTTTGGATAGAATTCAATTTAACATTGAATTTTTGAAAAGATTCATTGCTAGTAGTACCACCAATTTCTGATTTCCAGATACTGTCTTTGTCTATTTTCACATCGATTTCTCCTGTTTCAAGAATAAAAGGGATAGGTTGTTGAATTCCTTGAATAAAAATAGCCAACATACTTGGTTCTTTTACTTTTCCTTTCAATTCAAATTTACCGTCTTTTACTTTGGCAGAGTCAACACTCACCACCATTCCAAATTCATTTTGTTTTTTAAGAACTACCATTTTACCATTGGCAATTCCTTTTGCTTTACCAGAGATAAGATATTCTCCTTTTTTCACTTTGCTACAGCTAAAAATGGTTAGAGCAAGAAGTGTTAAAAAAACTATTTTTTTCATTATAATTATGTGTTTAAAATTTTGGCAAAAGTATTTAAAATAATATTAAATACGACATTTTTGAAATATGTTTTAGTTTAATTTTAATGAAAATTATGGGTATGCTCTTTGTTGATAAGCAAATGAGTAGACTTCAATAG
>CAIRMK010000497.1 GCA_903879645.1 uncultured Bacteroidota bacterium | reverse complement strand
GAAAAAGGAGCCGTTACCGACTCTGGTGCAGTTGCTGTAAAAACAGGAGTATTCACTGGACGTTCTCCTAAAGATAGATATATTGTAAAAGACGATATCACCAAAGATACTATCTATTGGGATGATAAAGTTAATTTCCCCACTACTCACGAAGTATGGAGCGAATTGAAACATTTGGTTTTAAAACAACTTTCTGCTTCTAAAAAATTATATGTAGTTGATGCGTTCTGCGGAACTAACAAAGACACTCGATTGAAAGTACGTTTTGTAATGGAAGTAGCGTGGCAAGCACACTTTGTAACCAATATGTTCATTCGTCCTTCTATTTATGAATTGGAAAACTTTGGAGAACCTGATTTTATAGTAATGAATGGTTCTAAAACTACCAATCCAAACTGGAAAGAACATGACTTGAATTCTGAGAACTTTGTATTGTTCAATCTTACCGAAAAAATACAAATCATTGGTGGTACTTGGTATGGTGGTGAAATGAAAAAAGGAATGTTCTCTATGATGAACTATTACCTTCCGCTAAAAGGAATGGCTTCTATGCACTGCTCTGCTAATGTTGGCGAAAAAGGTGATGTAGCTATCTTCTTCGGACTTTCTGGAACTGGTAAAACTACTTTGTCTGCCGACCCTAAACGTTATTTAATTGGTGATGATGAACATGGTTGGGATGATAATGGTGTCTTTAACTTTGAAGGTGGATGTTATGCAAAAGTAATTGACCTTTCTGAAGAAAATGAACCTGATATTTGGAGAGCCATCAAACGTGATGCTTTGTTAGAAAATGTGGTGGTGAATGAATATGGTGAAGTAGATTATTACGATCATTCAATTACTGAAAACTCTCGTGTTTCTTATCCAATTTATAACATTAACAAAATTGTGCTTCCTTCTAAAGCGGGACATGCAAGTAAAATAATTTACTTATCTGCTGATGCTTTTGGTGTATTGCCTCCAGTATCTATCTTAGATGAAGATCAAGCACAATACCATTTCTTATGCGGATTTACCTCTAAACTAGCGGGTACTGAAAGAGGAATTACTGAACCTCAACCTTCTTTCTCTCCTGCCTTTGGTGAAGCGTTCTTAACCCTACACCCAACTATGTATTCTAAAACATTGGTGGCTAAAATGAAAGAACATAATGCTAAAGCGTATCTAGTAAACACAGGATGGAACGGAACTGGAAAACGTATTTCTCTTAAAAACACTCGTGCGATAATCGATGCCATCATTGATGGAAGCATTGAAAAAGCCGAAACAGTAAAAGTGCCTTTCTTGAACTTAACTGCTCCAAAAACATTGGCTAATGTAGATGATATTTTGGATCCAAGAACTACTTACAAAGATGTAGCAGAATGGGAAACTAAAACAAAAAAATTAGTAGCATTGTACAATA
Source organism: uncultured Bacteroidota bacterium (assembly GCA_903879645.1). Classification (GTDB taxonomy): domain Bacteria; phylum Bacteroidota; class Bacteroidia; order Flavobacteriales; family Flavobacteriaceae; genus Flavobacterium. Next base: position 9,766 of record CAIRMK010000497.1, on the reverse strand, counting down.
AAAACTTTGAACAATATACTAATACTGAAGAAGGTAAACGATTAGTGGCAGCTGGCCCTAGTTTATAAACTTTATCAATTCAATACCAATGGAAAAATTTTACTATCTTTCCATTGGTATTTAAAAAGCAAAAAAAATGGACTGGATAATAGATTTACTCACCAAGCAATCATTTGCACAAACCGTAATCATCTTTGGTTTGGTAATCGCTTTAGGGATTTGGTTCGGAAAAATTAAAATCTTTGGAATTTCTCTTGGAGTAACTTGGGTGCTCTTTGTTGGGTTATTCTTCTCTTTTATGGGGGTATCATTGAACACCGAACTGCAAGACTTTCTAAAAGAGTTTGGTTTGGTCTTGTTTGTTTATACACTCGGACTTCAAGTAGGACCTGGTTTTTTTGCATCTCTTAATAGGAATGCATTAGTTACTAATATGCTAGCAGGTTTTATTGTACTATTTGGAGTCATCACTACCTTAGTACTTTATTACTTTTCAAATAATCCTATTTCAATCATGACTGGGATTATGAGTGGTGCGGTTACTAATACTCCTGGTCTTGGAGCGGCACAAACTACAATGACCAATCTACACCATACTGCTTCAGATACCTCTATGGTTACTTTGGCTTATGCAGTAGCCTATCCGTTTGGGGTTTTTGGCATCATCATTTCTATGTTGTTATTGAAAAAAATATTCAAAGTAAATATCGAACACGAAACCGAACTCCAAAACAAACTGATTCATTTTAGAGAAGACCGAGTAATTTCTAAACATTTAAAATTAGAAAACCACCAATTGGAAGGAAAACCAATCAGTGCTATTTTTGAAATGATTAAAAAACCTATTGTGGTTTCAAGAATGTCTCACAAAGGTCATATCATTACGCCTACACCAAAAGAAATTTTAACTGAAGGCGATGTGTTGCTTATTGTAGCACCTAAAAATCTTTTTGAACAATTGCACATTCTTATCGGTTCTGAAAGTGATATGAACTTAAAAACCGCAATTGATAGCGATTTAGTATCCAATCATGTGGTGGTAACAAACAAAGAAATTACACATAAAAAAATTGGTGATATTCCAGAATTCCATCAATTTGATTTTACATTCACAAGATTGTATAGAGCAGGAACTCAAATGGTGCCTAATGGAAATCTAACTTTGCAATTGGGTGACACCGTTAAAGTGGTGGGTACTAAAGAAGGTCTAGAAAAAGTAACTGATATTCTTGGAAATCAAATTAAACGATTGGAAGTACCCGACATTGCGCCTATCTTTATTGGTATTGTTTTAGGTATTATTGTGGGAAGTATTCCATTCCAAATTCCTAATATTCCGGTACCAGTGAAAATTGGTTTGGCTGGTGGTCCGCTTATTATAGCCTTATTACTAAGTCGTTTTGGAAATAAATTCTACTTGAACAATTATACTACTAACAGTGCCAACTTGATGATTCGCGAATTGGGTATTACACTCTTCCTTGCCAGTGTTGGTTTAAGTAGTGGTTCTATATTAGCCAAAGCTTTTGAAGGTGGTGGTGGTTTTTATTGGATTGGATTAGGAATATTAATTACTATTATTCCATTATTGTTGGTAGGGATTATAGCTAAAAAGTATTTCAAAAAGAATTACTTTGAAATCTGTGGTCTACTTGCTGGTGCTTCTACCGATCCTCCTGCCTTGGCATTTGCTTTAAAAATTGCAGGCAATGATATCCCGTCAGCTACTTATGCAACGGTTTATCCATTGACAATGATTTTAAGAATCGTAGTAGCACAATTATTAATCTTGATGTTTTCTTAAAAACTAGTTTTTAAATTGTTGGTATAAAAAATCCCGATTGCATAATACAATCGGGATTTTTTTTACAACACATAAGCCGTTGTATTCTTTACCTCGCCTATCATAAAAGTACTATGTGTACTGCCAATGTGTTGCAGTGTCGTTAACTTGGTTACCATAAACTCTCGATACTCTTCCATGTCTTTTACGCAAACTTTTAGAATGTAATCATAATCACCACTAACGTGAAAACATTCTAATGCTTCGGGCAGTTTTACTACTTCGCTCTCAAATTTGGTCAAGAAATCTTTGGAATGTTGGATGAGTTTGATATGACAAAACACTACAAATCCTTTATTGATTTTGTTTCTATTTAAAATGGCAACATACTTATCAATAATGCCTTCTCGCTCCAGTTTTTTAATACGTTCATAAACAGCCGTCACTGATAGATTCAATTTTGTAGAAAGTTCCTTCGTTGTTTTTTTAGTATCCACCTGTAATAATTGCAAGAGTTTTTTATCGATTGCATCCATGTTGCTTTTTTTTTGAGTTAAAAAAACTACTAATATAGAATTTTGCTTTCAAATATAACTTAATTTTCATTATATTTAAATTTATTTAGTTTTTAAATCTAAATTAATTAATTATTGTTGACTATTAATCTAATAATTATCAACTTTGAACTATAATAAACATAATCAAATAAACATTATGAACAATTTCAATCCTGCAGATAAAATACAAGATTTACAATACTTTGGAGAATTTGGTGGCGTTAACCCTTCCATTTCCGATTCTTCAACTTACACATTTCTTTCAGCTAAAACTATGTTTGATACCTTTGAAGGTAATGCTGAAGGATGTTATCTTTATTCGCGTCACTCCTCGCCTAGCAATTTATATTTAGACAAAGCATTGGCGGCAATGGAAGGAACTGAAACAGCTAATGTTTCGGCTTCGGGAATGGGCGCTATAACACCAACATTACTTCAATTGTGTGGCAATGGCGATCATATTGTTTCCAGTAGAACTATCTATGGTGGAACCTATGCTTTTTTAAAGAACTTTACTCCACGATTGGGTATCAAAACGACCTTTGTTGATATTACTAAATTAGATATTGTTGAAGCTGCTATTACTCCTACAACTAAAGTTTTGTATTGCGAAACCGTGAGCAATCCTTTATTAGAAGTTGCCAATATTACAGCATTGGCTGGAATTGCTAAAAAATACAATCTAAAACTAGTAGTCGATAATACTTTTTCTCCGTTATCGGTTGCCCCTATAAAACTTGGTGCCGATATTGTTATTCATAGTTTGACTAAATATATTAATGGCAGTAGCGATACCGTTGGTGGAGTTACCTGTGCTTCAAGAGATTTTATCAATAGTTTAAAAGATGTTAATTCGGGTGCTAGTATGCTTCTTGGTCCAACAATGGATAGTTTGCGTAGCGCTAGTGTAATGAAAAACTTACGTACTTTACATATCCGAATGAAACAACACAGTCATAACGCATTGTATTTAGCTACTAAATTTGAAAATGACGGTTTGAAAGTGGTGTATCCAGGATTGGCAAGTCATCCAAGTCATCAATTGTATGCTTCAATGATTAATCCTGAATATGGTTTTGGTGGTATGATGACTGTTGATGTCGGAACAATTGGCAAAGCCAACGAATTAATGGAATTAATGCAAGAACGCAATCTTGGATATCTTGCAGTTAGTTTAGGATTCTATAAAACTCTATTCAGCGCACCTGGAACTTCTACTTCGTCTGAAATTCCGTTGGAAGAACAAGCAGCAATGGGCTTGACTGACGGCTTAATTCGTTTTTCTATAGGATTGGATAATGATATTGAAAGAACGTACCAATCAATGAAAGAATGTATGGTAGAATTGGGTGTATTGTAAAGACTTACTCCTTTAAAAAAAGCTTGTTTAAGAAGATTAAACGAGCTTTTTTATTTCGATAATATATTCTTTATCTCCGTTTTATAATCAATATTATCTGTCATTCCGTTATGATTTTGTCCGTTGAGTGTTATCAATCTATCGCCCTGTTTAAATTCTTTTTTCAGTTTTAAAGACGAACCATAATAGATTACTTTATCTTGATTTCCGTGAAAAATAACTACCGGCATTTTGCAATTACTTAAATATTCATTTGTTGCAAACTTATATTTTAAAAGAAAAGTTGGAACAAACGGATAGCGATGTGTCATTATATCCGTCAAGCTGTAATAAGGAGCCTGCAAAATCAACAGTTTTGGATGGTTGTTAGACGCTACTTGTGCAGCAAGTCCTGTTCCAATAGAATATCCCAAAACAATTATTTTGTCTTCACTATATTTTGCTTTTAAAGAGTCATAGACCGTTTGGTTATCTTGGAACAATTGTTCTTGGCTCGTTATTTTGCCTTCACTTTTTCCATAACTTCTATAATCCAACATAAACACATCATAGTTTAAGTCGGTATATGTTTTTGCTACATCTCCCCAAGTGAGTAAACTACCCGCATTGCCATGCAAATAAAAGATAACTCCTTTTGAATTCTCTGCCTTGAATAAAACACCATTTAATAATTTTCCGTCAGATGATTTAATGTTTAATTCCTCCAACTTTTGTCCAAAATCAAACGTATAGTTTTTATCTATTTTTTGTGGAAAGAAAATAATTTTCTCCTGAAAGAAATACAAAACACCGCACAAAAAAAGGTAAAGCCCCAATAAAATCTTTACTACCTTCAAAAGTCGTTTTTTCATCGTATTATTTTTTGTTTATTAAACTATAGCACTAAATCACAATTCAATATAGAATAACAAATATAAAAATAAGATTGAAGTGATAGTTTTTTTCAAGGAAAACTAAAAAACTATGGTGCACCATATTTCTGTTTCAAGCGGTTCATTCTAATTCGTATATTGATATAATCCGTAATTAAACCAAGAATAAGTATTAGTGAAGCAATCAATAACGTTTTCATTTTAAGACTCGAAAACAACAAACCTGCAATAATTCCACCGATAAAAAATGTGGTGATAATTGTCATTCGCAGTTTTATAGATGACACTAATTTTGTTTTTTGTTCTATTGATTTAAAAAAGAAAAGCTGTGAAATTTCAATTCCTAAGTCGGTAAACAAACCAGTTAAATGTGTTGTTCTCACTACTGAATTGGAAATTGTGGTCACCAATGAATTTTGAAGTCCCATGGCAAAAAGCATCGCACAAGCAATTAAATTGGGATTGGTAATGATAAATTCAAATCGCACTAAAGCAATAACAGTTAATATTACTACTTCGGTTAAAACCGGAATAATATAGATATACTTATCGGTTACTTTTTCTGTGATTTCAATAATAAAATTGGAAAAGAAAGCGCCTAAGAGAAACGAAAAAATATAAATAAAGTAAAACAACGATTGATGAATGTTGAACTTCAACGCTTCTTCCACCATAAAGGCAAAATGCCCTGTAACATTGGTGGTTAATTTTTGAACTGCCAAAAACCCAACTACATTTACAATTCCTGCAACAAAAGAAAGTAAAGAGGCTATTCCTATATTGTGTTTTAAATCTCTGCTTTTTCCTTGATGTCTAAACATTTGTTTTTTTATTTTATGCTCTAATAGCTTATATTATTAGCTATTGTAGCTGCCTGCATCAATATTTATACAATTCGTCTTCTGCCAGATAGCAAATAAATTATAGAAGTAATAAAACCGAAGAAAATAAAACCAACTGTCCACATGATTTTCTCTGATTTATCAATTTTATAAGAACTGTTTACTTCAATAATTCCAATAATTATATACGATAGGTTTAATAGTATTCCCATTATTAAAATAGGTTCAGAATACTGCCTATGCTCTATTCTAAAAAGTGCACCAATAACTAATATGATAGTAGCTATTATAAAAAACATTTTAAAATTGTTTGAATGTTTCATTTTGTGTTTATTATGCTTAAACTTATATTGTTTATCACTGAAATTACTTTGTAGTCACACTTCCCATTTTTTTGCCCATTTTGTCATATTCTACATCGTTAGGTTCCCAAAGTTCTACTTTGTTGCCTTCAACATCAATAATGTGTACAAACTTTCCATATTCAACTGTTTCAATTTCGTCGGCAATGGTTACTCCTTCTGCTTTGAGAGCAGCTACAAGAGCCACTAAATTCTCCACTCTATAGTTAATCATATAGTCCTTTGTGGAAGGCTCAAAATATTTTGTTTTTTCATTAAAAGGACTCCATTGCGTAAACCCTTTTTTGGTGGTGTCTGCACCTTGTCGCCATTCAAAAACAGCACCATATTGATTGGTCACTAATCCAAGATGGGTTTTATACCATTCTCTCATGGCTTTAGGATCTTTACATTTAAAGAAGATACCTCCAATACCCGTTACTCGTTTAAAAGATTCGTTGGGTTGTTTAGTTATCATGGTCTTACAGGCAAAACCAAAACCAAATGATATGGCAAGAGCTAGAATAAAAAAGGATGTTTTTTTCATGATGATTTTTAGTTTATAGTTTAAATCTGTTTGTCTGGGTAACTACTTTTCTAGACAAACCAAACTTAGTAAAACCAAATATACTGTTTTACAACAAATAGATAATAAACAGCACCACTATTTTCTTTCTAAAACGCATTTATAACTTATTTTCAGTATTTTTGAAAGCAATGCGAAACAAATATTCGCCTATACACCCAAATTGGGGTAGATTGGAGAATGTTTATGGAGCTTATATACAAGTTGGCAGTAATTATGGCGCAAAAACTAAAGAAGATATTTTTCCTATTTTTATATCATTTTAAAATCAAAATAATTATTTTTACTAAAAATCAATAACATGAGTGAAATTAATACAGTAGAAGAACTTTTCATTTTTGAAGAATTTCAAGAAACCCAAGATGACTATAATGAAAATCCGCCATCTGATATAGTTGCATATAATGAATTAAGGTCTTGTGCTGATTTATTAAGAATGCATTCAGAAAATCAGTTAGAAATACAGCCAGAATTTCAAAGAGAAGTTGTTTGGAATAAAGCAATGAAAACTAGATTAATCGATTCTTTAGTAAAACAATTACCAATTCCTAGTTTGTGTATAAGTCTTGATTATAAAACTCAAGAAAGATTTGTGATAGACGGTTTACAACGTATTGCAACTATAATCTTTTTTTTAGATTCAAATCCGGAAAATGAATGGAAATTAGCAAAACTTGATGATATTGATGATAGAATTTCTGGAAAATCAAACTTATACATAAAGAAAAAATATCCAGATTTATTTAGCAAAGTTCAAAATACAGTTTTACCAATAACAGTGCTAAGATGTGATTATTCCAAAAGACCTCACATGAATTATTTATTTACAATTTTTCATAGATTGAATTCCGGCGGAAGTAAATTGACAAATCAAGAAATAAGAAATTGTATTTTCAATGGTTCTTTTAATTCTTTTTTAAAAACCAGTGTGGATTATTTAAATTTTAAAAATCTTTTTGAAATTGATCCTGATAAAATTTATCGTTTTTCAAATGAAGAGTTTATTTTAAGATTTATTTCTTTTTATTCAAATTATGAAAAGTATAATGGTAGTCTATCAAAATTCTTAAATGATTTTATGGAAACTAATAAAAAAGCTGATGATATTATTATTGAAAATTATCGAACAATTTTTAAACGCACAACAGACTTAGTATATGAAAAAATAATGAATAATTCACCTTTACCAAGATTAAGCAAGGCAACTGCAGAAGCTTTATTTGTTGGAGTTGCAAAAAATATCGATGCTTTAGAAATTGAAACAAATGCAGAATTAAGTACACGATTTGAAAATTTAAGAAATGATGAGTTATTTTCAATTGATAGTTTAAAAGAAGGATTAGCTCAAAAAGAAAGAGTAATAAATAGATTAAATAAAGCAATTTTAATTTTCGCTTAAATGATTGCTAAATCATATATAGAGTCAACATTACGAGAATTGGACAAATTATACAATCAAGCTTCAAGTCAAAAAAAAGCAATATACTTTTCTAAACTTGCAGTAATTGAATTGTGTGGATGGATTGAAGAAACAGTTGATGAAATCGTACATAAACACGCTAGTAGAAAATTAAAATTAAGTTCTAATAAAACGTATTTCGAACAAAAAATAATTAATAATAATTATGGTTTTCAGTATATACAAAATATTAGACCAATGCTTATTAATCTTATTGGATTAATCGGAATAGAGAAATTAGAAACAGAACTTGAAAAAACTGCTCAAATAACCTTACTCAAAAATAATTTAGGAAACCTTAAAGTTAGTCGAAATGAAGCAGCACATACTCACCTAAAAGGCATTACTAGAACGTACAATGCTCCATCAAGAACAATCGGCGATTTTAATAGAATATATACTGTGTTGGAAAAATTAGATGTTGAATTAAGAAAATAACTACTGCCAACAGCGGTTTCAAGAAATGGCGAGGCTCGGGATTTATCGGAAAAGGGAAAGGTTATTAATTAAAAGTTTTGTCTATATTTGTGAAGGCTTGGTCTTGGTTCATCGCCACTTCTTGAAGCCGCAACACGTTGTGCGCAGTGTGCAGCGACAGAATACCGAAAAGAAAAAAGAAAAAAAACAGCAGTGGCTTTCATTAAAAATACTTTTTCAGCCACAATATAGGAAGAAAATAAGGAATACTAAAAAAAAGTAAAATTGATGTTTTCTGATTTCCAAAAAATTCAGTCCAATCTCGAAAAAACACACAAAACAGCAAAATAGCACTTCAAAGTGCTTTCCAAAGCTCCGCTGACCCTTTCCAAAGCTCCGCTGACGCTTTCCGAAGCTTCGTTGACGCTTTCCGAAGCTCCGTTGACACTTTCCGAAGCTCCGTTGACACTCTCCAGAGCTCCGTTGACGCTTTCCAGAGCTCCGTTGACGCTTTCCGAAGCTTCGGCGAGCCTTTCGGGAGCTCCGGAAAGCAAAAACATACTACTGAATAATTTGATAAATATAGATTTATGAGGGGATTTTAATATATTTGAGGTAAATAAATCATTAAAAAATAAACGCACTATTTATGTTAAACCATGCGTATAACATGCCGATTTAGAACAAAAAGTGGTAATTTTATGCGTATATAAAGTAGTTGTACGAAACCATAAAAAAAATGACGAAAAAAATATTTATAATAATTATTCTAATTACATTGAAAAGTTATTCTCAAACTAATAAAAACAACTTTGAAGCTGGTGTTTTGGGAAATATTGGTTTTTTCAATATAGGATACACAAGGGAGATTTTAGAAATAAAAAAAATTGATTTAGATATTGGCGCAAAAATTGGTTATGTGCCAGGTAGTTCTGGAAAAGATGGTGACACGCCAAGTCCTAATTTTACACATCTAAATCTTGGTCCAGAGTTATCTTTTTCCACGCACAAAAATAGATTTGGAATTGGAATAAATTACTCGACAATATTAGTTGGGAATAATAAAAACAACTCAAGAGAAAAAAATAATTATAATAGAATATTAGGAGATATAAATTATACTTTTTATACAAATGGTGAAGGTGAAAATTTAAGTGGTATAAAAATATCATTTGTGCCAATTATTTATGACAATGGTGCATTAGATGTTCAAAACATTCCTATACGATTATCATTTACTTTTGAATTATAAAATGGCATCCCCCCGCTACCGCGAATCCTTTCGCGTGGCAGTTGCTAAATAAAACAAAAGTTACCCTAATTAGTTGCAACTTTTTTTATTTGTTTTTCTTATTTGATTTTTAAAATCATACTCACTTTTTAAATATCAATATCTTTATCTAAATTCTCGCTAGTGTTAGTGACACCATTTGCAAGTTCTGTATGTCTTATTTGTCCGCCTAAATATCCGGTTCGTGCTACTAACCCGAAGCTTATTATTGAAATTAGCAAAATCACAAAAGCTGTTGTTCTTGTTAATTGCATTTTT
>CAIRMK010000496.1 GCA_903879645.1 uncultured Bacteroidota bacterium | reverse complement strand
GTATTATCTGATGCTGGTTACTGTCAAGCAAAATCATTTGATCAAATTGATAATGCTCCTGAAGAAAAAGAAAGAGGTATTACTATTAATACATCGCACGTAGAATATGAAACTGCTAATCGTCACTATGCGCACGTTGACTGTCCAGGTCACGCGGATTACGTAAAAAACATGGTTACTGGTGCTGCTCAAATGGACGGTGCTATCCTTGTTGTTGCTGCAACAGATGGTCCAATGCCGCAAACACGTGAGCACATCCTTTTAGGACGTCAAGTTGGTATTCCTAGAATCGTTGTATTCATGAATAAAGTGGATATGGTTGATGATGCGGAATTATTAGAATTGGTTGAAATGGAAATCAGAGATTTATTATCTTTCTATGAATATGATGGAGATAATGGTCCTGTAGTTCAAGGTTCAGCTTTAGGAGGATTGAATAACGATCCTGCTTGGGTTCCAAAAATTATTGAATTAATGGAGGCTGTTGATAACTGGATTGAAGAGCCAATTCGTGATACAGAAAAACCTTTCTTAATGCCTGTTGAAGATGTATTTACAATTACTGGTCGTGGAACTGTTGCTACAGGTCGTATCGAAACAGGAGTTTGTAATACAGGAGATCCAGTAGAAATTATTGGTATGGGTGCTGAAAAATTGACTTCAACTATTACTGGTATCGAAATGTTCCGTCAAATCCTTGATAGAGGAGAAGCTGGAGATAATGCAGGTATCTTATTAAGAGGTGTTGCTAAAGAAGATATTAAAAGAGGAATGGTTATTGTTAAGCCAGGATCTGTAAAACCACACGCTAAATTTAAAGCTGAGGTTTATATCTTGAAAAAAGAAGAAGGTGGTCGTCATACACCATTCCATAATAACTACCGTCCACAGTTTTACGTACGTACTACTGACGTAACAGGAGTAATCATGTTGCCTGCAGGAGTTGAAATGGTTATGCCTGGTGATAACTTAACTATTGATGTTTCTTTATTAAGTCCAATTGCAATGAACGTAGGTTTACGTTTCGCTATCCGTGAAGGTGGTAGAACAGTTGGAGCTGGTCAAGTAACTGAAATAGTAGAATAATTTCAAATTAAATAAAGAGCCAGTGTCGTTTTTGACGACACTGGTTTTTAATGAAACGGGCGTAGTTCAAGGGTAGAATAGCGGTCTCCAAAACCGTTGATGGGGGTTCGAATCCCTCCGCCCGTGCAAAAAAATAAATACATTATTATGTCAAAAGTATTAAATTATTTTTCAGAAGCATTTGAAGAGTTGAAGTCAAATGTAACTTGGCCGGAATGGGCTGAAGTACAAAGATTAACGATTGTTGTTGCTCTTTTCTCTATTATATTTGCTATGGCTACATGGGGAGTTGATGAACTTTGTTCAAGAGCTATTGCTGGATTTTTTAAATTGATTAAAGGATAATATTTTTACCATGGCTGATAATAGTGTGAAAAAGTGGTATGTTGTAAGAGCTGTAAGTGGTCAGGAAAATAAGGTAAAAGCCTATATTGAAACTGAAATTAGCAGACTTGGAATGAGTGATTACATATCTCAAGTTCTTGTTCCTACTGAAAAAGTTGTTCAGGTTCGTGATGGAAAAAAAATATCGAAGGATAAAGTTTACTTTCCGGGTTATGTAATGATTGAGGCTAATCTTACGGGTGAAATTCCACATATTATCAAATCAATAACTGGTGTTATTGGTTTCTTAGGAGAAGTTAAAGGTGGGGATCCTGTGCCTTTAAGATTGTCTGAAGTAAACAGAATGTTAGGTAAAGTTGATGAGTTGGCTGTTAATGTTGATACTCAATCTATTCCTTTCAAATTAAATGAAACAATTAAGGTGATTGATGGACCTTTCAATGGATTCAATGGAACTATTGAAAAAATCAATGAAGAAAAGCGTAAACTTGAAGTTATGGTGAAAATTTTCGGAAGAAAAACTCCACTTGAATTAAGTTTTATGCAAGTTGAAAAAGTATAATATTTGTTACATACATAATAAATCCACATCTATCGCTTCCAATGATGATGTGTTAAATTTTTAAACAATGGCTAAAGAGATTAGTAAAGTAGTTAAACTACAAGTTAAGGGAGGTGCTGCGAACCCATCGCCACCGGTTGGACCTGCTCTGGGAGCTGCTGGTGTTAACATCATGGAATTCTGTAAGCAATTTAATGCTAGAACACAAGATCAACCTGGCAAAGTATTACCGGTACAAATTACCGTGTATAAAGACAAATCATTCGATTTTGTTGTAAAAACTCCACCTGCTGCTATTCAATTATTGGATGCTGCTAAATTGAAATCTGGTTCAGGCCAGCCTAACAGAAAAAAAGTTGCAAATGTAACTTGGGATCAAATTAAGGCTATTGCTGAAGACAAGATGGTTGATTTAAACGCTTTCACAATTGAAAAAGCAATGAGCATGATTGCTGGAACAGCTAGATCTATGGGTATAACTGTAACTGGAGATTCTCCTCTAAATTAAGGTAAGAAATGGCAAAATTGACAAAAAAACAAAAAGAGGCTGCTTCAAAAATTGAAAAAAACAAATTGTATTCATTAAAAGACGCTTCGTCTTTATTGAAAGTTGTTGCTTCAGCAAAATTTGACGAGTCTGTAGATATTGCTGTTCGTTTAGGAGTTGATCCAAGAAAAGCAAATCAAATGGTAAGAGGTGTTGTAACGCTTCCTCATGGAACTGGAAAAGATACTAAAGTATTGGCTTTGGTAACTCCAGATAAAGAAGCTGAAGCTAAAGCTGCTGGTGCTGACTATGTAGGTCTGGACGACTATCTTCAAAAAATTAAAGATGGTTGGACAGATGTTGATGTTATCATCACTATGCCTGCTATTATGGGTAAATTAGGTCCTTTAGGTCGTATTTTAGGACCAAGAGGTTTAATGCCTAATCCAAAAACAGGGACTGTAACAATGGAAATTGGAAAAGCAGTTGCTGAAGTTAAAGCTGGTAAAATTGACTTTAAAGTTGATAAAACTGGTATCGTTCATGCAGGAATTGGAAGAATCTCTTTTGATGCTGACAAACTTGTTGACAACGCACATGAAATTATTCAAACATTAATTAAATTAAAACCAACTGCAGCTAAAGGTACTTACATTAAGTCTATCCACTTATCAAGCACCATGAGTCCTGCTATTCCTTTAGATCCTAAAGGAGTATAATTGGTAGTTAAACAAATTTTATTATGACTAGAGAAGAAAAATCAATCGCGATAGAAGATTTAACTGCAAAGTTGGCTGAAGCAAATATTATTTATATTGCTGATACATCTGGATTAAATGCAGATACTACTTCAAACTTAAGAAGAGCTTGTTTTAAAGCT
>CAIRMK010000495.1 GCA_903879645.1 uncultured Bacteroidota bacterium | reverse complement strand
GTAGACAAAGCCACATCGGCATTCCAAATAAAGTTTCTATCGTTACTACTATGACTATAAGAAGCATTCAAAGCATATAAATCCCCTTTTCGAGAAGCTCCCGATGAGGCTTGCCATGGTGTTCCTTTTGGATTACTTGCCAGTACTTCTGTCGTTTGCCCCGATGCTCCTGTAGAAGAAGATGAAGTAGGAAACGGATTGACATTACTAGACGATGCTGATGTATAAGCCGAAACTCCTATATCAAATGTCAATACATCATCATCATTTAATGGGGTTGCCACTACAATATTAGTAGCAAAATCAGAAAGTTTCTCCGTTCCAAGTCCGCCCGATACGGCAGCATGATTCCCGTTTTGATTGTAATAGCTGGAAGCAAAATCAACTTCTGTGGCATCCAACACACGCTTTTTAAAGACTAGTGTCGAATCTTTCTTTTCTTGAGCATAGCTAAAGCCTACAACAGCTAATAGCAATAGGATTATTGTATTTTTCATTGTCTTTAGTTCAAAAGTTAATTACAACCACAGCCACCACCTGATTTTCCTCCGTTGGCTCCAGCCGCTCCTTCTCTATAGACCTGAAAAGTGGTTTCAAAACGCTCTGCTGTTCGTGCAGACAGTTTCATCTCCGGATCATTAAGTTTTGCTTTTTGGTACTCTTTTACTGGCTTACATGATGATAACGTGGCAATCAACACAAGTAACATTATTCCCTTTTTCATTGTATATAATTTATTTTAAATGCTTTTAATTCTAACTTTTGTTCAAGTGTGTTTTTTTATTTTACACAGAGCATCACAGAGATTACACAGAGATTTTTTTAATTCTTAATTCCTAATTCCTAATTCTTAATTCCTAATTCTTAATTCTTAATTCCTAATTCTTCAACTGATGTTCTTTACTGATGTCAAATTGTTCCATACTAATTCCTTTGGAAGTAAATACTTTTCCTTTATCATCAACAATAATACATTCTATTCCTTTTAGTTGGTTTACTAACGCCAACCCACCTTCTACTCCATGCAAGAAAACGCCTTTTGCCATTACGTCTGCCATTTCGGTTTGTTTGGCAAAAATGGTAACACTGACAATTCCTTGTGCAGGATAGCCCGTTTTAGGATTGATGATGTGGCTATAGCGAACTCCATTAAAAACAACATATTTTTCATACGTACCCGATGTTTCTACCGCACTATCAACTAACGGAAAAGTAGCAAATATTTTAGTCTTATTCATTGGATTAATAATACCAATCGTCCAGGGTTTGCCATCCGGTTGTTTGCCCCAAGCCGAAATATCGCCTGATACATTAGCAATTGCTGAAGTGCATCCCATGGCGGTTAGTTTTATTTTTATTTTATCGGCAATAAACCCTTGGGCTATTCCTCCAAGACCGAGTTTCATTCCCACATCTCTTAAAAAAACGGTTTCATTTTTTTCATCGAGTATAATCTTTTCATAGCCTACTTTCTCAACCGATTTCTTAATCGCTTCTGGCGTTGGCATTTCTTTCATAGAACCATCAAACTTCCAAATTTTATCCATGGCGGCATACGAAATATCAAAAGCACCATCGGTTAGTTTAGACACTTTAATGGCACGTTGTATTAACTGAAAAATCTCTGTGTCCACTTTTACTGG
>CAIRMK010000494.1 GCA_903879645.1 uncultured Bacteroidota bacterium | reverse complement strand
GTTTTCTATTTCAGATTTCTACAGCAAAATTAATGTTTTACATCCTACAAAGTTGTAACAAAAGTTACTCAAACCAAAAAAATCTTTATATTTGAATCGTATGAAGATTACCGATAGAAAAACAGAAATCGTAAACGTGTCTGCAAAACTTTTTAAAGAAAAAGGCTACAGCGCTGTAACCATGCGTGATATTGCTCAAGCTATGGACATTAAAGCCGCAAGTTTATACAATCACATCAAATCCAAACAGGAAATTATAGTTTTAATAATTATCGAAATAGCCGAGGAGTTTACTAATGTAATGAATGAGGTGGTAAATTCAAATGAATCAACGATTAAGAAAATTGAGCGAATAATTGAATTGCATATTGATATTACGCTACGAGATTCCAACGCACTTGCTTGTTTAAATAACGATTGGATGCATTTAACTGATTCTGATTTGGATTATTTTATAAAAATGCGAAATGATTATGAAGATAATTTCAGAACCATAATGAAAAAAGGAATTGAAGATGGTGAAATTAAAAATTATAATCTTGATGTAATTATTTTCTCTATTCTATCTACGCTTAGAACATTATATATTTGGTATAATAAAACAAATAAATTAAGCTCAAAGTCATTGACAGACAATATGATTAAAGTGCTTTTGAACGGAATCGTTTAAAAAATTACAACGTTTTCGTGATGTATAGAAAAAATCATTAAATTTGCATGTTTAGCTAACGATTGTTAGTTTGATTTAAATAGAATTATATGTCAAAATTTCATAGCATTAAAGTCGCTGATATTTATAAAGAAACTAATGATTGTTCTGTAATTACATTTGATATTCCATCCACATTGCAGCCGGAATTTCAATACAAACAAGGACAACATTTAACTCTAAGAACCAATATCAAAGGCAACGAAGTACGTCGTTCGTATTCGTTATGTTCTAGTCCAATAGAAAATAAATGGCAAGTAGCCGTTAAACAAATAAACGAAGGATTATTCTCAACTTTTGTAAATGAACAATTAGCCGTAGGAGACACATTAGATGTGATGCCTCCCAATGGAGCTTTCTATACTGAAGTCAATCCAACAAAAGCAAAAAACTATATTGCATTTGCTGCTGGTAGTGGAATTACGCCTATACTTTCTATCATTAAAACCCATTTGGCATCTGAACCAAACAGCACTTTTAAGTTGTTTTATTTGAATGGCACTGTAAAATCAATTATCTTTAAAGAGGAAATAGAGCAGTTGAAAAATATATATTTCAATCGTTTTGAAATTTTTTATTTCTTAACCAAAGAACACCGTTCTTCTGCATTGTTTAATGGAAGATTTACTAAGGAAAAGATTCAAGTGCTGACAGATAAAATCATTGATATTCCCTCTACAGATGATTGTTTTATCTGTGGTCCAGAAGATATGATATTCTTGTTACGTGACGAATTAGTAAATGCTGGATTGTCTAAAGATAAGATTCATTATGAATTGTTTACAACAGGACTTTCCGAAGAAGACAAACTAAGAATTAACAAAATAGTAGCCAAAAAAGCAGAAGGAACTGAAGTCACTATTATTGATGGCGGAAAAGAATTCCATTTTGTAATGGGTCAGGATTTTGATACCCTATTGGATGGAGCGATTGCTGCTGGTGCTGATTTGCCTTACGCATGTAAAGGTGGGGTTTGCAGCACATGTCGTTGTAAAGTTGTTGATGGGTCGGTTGAAATGAAATTAAACTATTCATTAGAAGCAGACGAATTACTAGGACAGATTATAGGAGACACAATAAAAAGAAACGGAAAAATTCTTATCCCTGTTTTAGGTTCAGGAAGAGCACAAG
>CAIRMK010000493.1 GCA_903879645.1 uncultured Bacteroidota bacterium | reverse complement strand
TGCTGTACAATCATACCGAGAATAATGTTTTAAATTTTTATTTTTTTTTACTTGTGCATTCATTGAAAGGCATGCAAACCCTATTAAAAGTAAAATTTTTTTCATTTGTTTTATCATTTTAATTACCTACTCTTTACAGGATTTTCGGTTTCTCCTTTTATCATTTTTTAAGTTTAAAGTTAATGACCATTTTTACATCAACTTTATATTCATTGTTTAGTTTTATATACCTATAAATATCTTTTTCTAAAGTTGTTTTTTGATGACTTTCAACAAATTCTTCTCCAGTTGTTTTAATAATTAATTGATAATCCTCACCAACCTTATTAGAACTTGTATTTAGTTCTATTGAACAATCATCAATTATTTTTCCATCTTTTAATGTTAAATCCCAATCTAAATCACCATCAAGGGTATAAGCAAAATAATTTTTAAAATCTTCTATTTCCATAGTATAAAATATTTACAAACTTAAATCAAACCACCGCAACCACCCTGCGGTGTAAAAATTTCTGCGGTAAATATAAAAAAAAATATTTTATACTAATCATGTATGATTATATAAATCATCTATGATTATGTCAATTTTACAATCTAAAACCTTGTAAGAATTGATATACACAAAGGATAAGGAGTATTTATTGTCGTTTGGGAAACATTTAAAAAAAATGCGTGAGGGAAAAGGTATGTCCCAAGAAGAACTTGCCAATATGGCGGAAGTTTCATTGCCACAAATCACAAGAATTGAAAGAGGTGTAATAAATCCAACAATCTGTACAATAAGGTCTTTATCAAAAGGATTGTCTGTTGATATGTATATGATGTTTGAGTTTGATAAAGAATTATAATTCGGAAATTATTTTTTTAATTTTTTGAATAGTTCCACTACTTTTATCCGTTAGTTTCATTGTCTTTCTTACTGAATATCCTTGTTTCAACAATTTCACAACGTCCTTATGTTCTGTTAAAAGAGTTTCATTATCTTTTTTAAACCCTTCTTTTCTTCCAACTTTTCCGCCATTTTTTCTAAAACTCTCATAACCTGATTTAACTCTTTGACGGATTTGAGTTTTTTCCATCTCACTAACAGAAGTAAGGATTTGAATTAAAAATTGAGACATTGGATTTATTTCACATTTATCATTTAGGGTTTCTATATTATGGTTTTTAATATAAAGTGAAATACAATTATCATTTAATAATTGAATAGTTTTCAAAACTTCTATTGTATTCCTTCCGATCCTCGAAAGTTCCCAACAAAGGACTTTATCAATTTTATTAGTTTTGACAAAGTTTATCATTTTCATAAGTTCTGGACGTTCCTCGTTTGTTCTACCTCCGGATATTTTCTCTTCGAAAATAGAAACAACTTCATAATTCATATTTTTTGAGAACTCTAATAATTCTTCTGTTTGTCTTTTATAATCTTGACTATTTGTTGAAACCCTAGAGTAAATAACCACTTTCATGATGTATCAGTTTAATATTTTATATTACAAAGATACAAAAAGTGTATCATTAAACCATAACTTTATTGATTAAAATGATACCTTTATGGTTTGGTACGTTTTTTAACTTAACACCCTTTTTGAAACAGAATTTCAATCAATTGTTCTCTTGATCTGTCTCTGTTTGAAATCAATCCTGATAACTTACTTTTATCTTCTTGAGAAATTATAGAATTATGTTCTTTAATTTTATGGAACATATACCATTCAATATAGGAATTGATAAACGTGTTTAATGGGTAAATTAAATCTGTTTCAGAATTTCTTATTTCATCATAAATTTCAAGGTTTGACTTTAAATCAAAATCTTTCAATTTTATACACTTTGCTACTCTAATAAGAGCAGAACGTACAACCATAATAACATCTTGTTCTGTAATATACATTTTCATAAATTTTAAATTTCAATAAAGTTAAAATAATAATAATAAATGTCAATACGTATAAACATGTATTTTTTAGAAAATATTTTTAAAGGTTTTATTCAATTTATCATTTTCTTTAAAAACCCTCTCATCCAAAAACTCACTTATATAATGTTGAGTAGTTGATAGATTTGCGTGTCCTAAACTTTTTGAAATAGTATAAATATCTTTATCCGTACTTTCAATCATTAAACTTGTGTAGGAGTGTCTTGCTAAATGACTTGTAAGAACAACATCTATCTCACATTTTTCTTGTAATTTCTTTAGATACTTATTATAAACCGTCGTCTTTGAAGACATCTGATTAAATTGGTATTTTGATAAAGTATATTTTTCGGAAGTAAAATCAACATCTTTAAAAATCTCATCATCGAGGAT
>CAIRMK010000492.1 GCA_903879645.1 uncultured Bacteroidota bacterium | reverse complement strand
GATATTTTGTTAATTCATTTCCTGATGATGCCTTATTTAAGTAGTATTCCCCCCTTTCAATCAATTCAACATTCCAAAGGCTAGTATCTTGATCCTGGTATAAAACCATTTCACCCTTTTCATTTGTCCTTGCTTCAAAGCGGGAGGAATGAAAACACATCAGAGACAACAGCGCACTTACAAACGGCTTGTTGGTAGCTGAATTTTCAGTTAATAAATGCGTAAGACGCATTGCTTCCAAGCATAAGTCGGTTCTAACTTTATTATCTTCTTTTGAAGAATAATAACCTTCATTAAACAATAAATAAAGTGTTAGTAATACCGTTTCTAAACGTTTGTCAATTTCTGTTTCAGAAGGAAACTCTATTTGTACTTTTTCTTGCCGAAGTTTTTGTTTTGCCCTGAAAAGTCGTTTAGTGATTGTTTCGTTGTTGGTGAGAAAAGCATCCGCTATTTCATCTATACCAAAACCGCAAAGGATACGCAATGCCAATCCAATCTGAGCTTCAACAGGAATCGATGGGTGACAAATAGCAAAGAGCATTTGTAACTGAGTGTCTGAGAGGTTTTTATCAGTTAAATCTATCTCTATCTCATTGGTTTCAGAAGCACTTTGCCTTAGCTCCCTAGAAACTTTTTCGGTAAAGATTTTATTACGCTTCAGATAATCTTTTGCTTTGTTTTTAGCTACCGTGTACAACCATGCAGTCGGGTTCTCTGGGATACCTTTCACACCCCAACTTTCAGTAGCAAGCAAAAAGGTATCGCTGGCAATGTCCTCGGCAATTTCAATATGTTCAATACCAAATAGCTTGCAGAGAACAGTAGTTATCTTTCTGTATTCTGTACGAAACAGGTGTGGTATCAATGTTTGATTATCCATAAATCTTAACGGACTACCCTTTTTGTTTTACCACAAAGAACGCTAAGAAAAATACATAAGGGACACCAAGGATTTCACAAATACTTATAAAAGCCTTATGTTTCTTTGTGAAATCCCTAGTATCCCTTGTGGTTAAGCCTACTAATTGAAGCTGACTTAAAAGAAGAATTGTTCTTTGATAATTTTGCCATCCTTTACTTCAAAGACAGCTATCTCATCCAATTTTACTCTATTGCCATCTTTAAATGTGCAATCCATTCCCATTGCAAGGCTAAAAAAATTCCCACCAACAACAGGTTCTGTGCAAAAGCCTCCGTGCATTTCGGCAATACCTTCGTTCCAGGCTGCGGCTTTTGCTTTAATGGCAGCCAATCCTTTGGTTACAGTTGCCATTCCCATTGCGGCTGCATGTTCTGGCTCAATACAAACGACGTCTTCACTATACAATTCATCCTGAATTTCCATCCATTTACCCGCTTTTTCAAGCTCCATATAGCGGCTTGCTACTTCTTGTGTTGTCATAATGTTTATTTTTTGGTATAAAAATATAAATTTTCTGTTACATCAATTATTATATAATTGTTACGAATTAATGAACATTACATAGGAACAATATCTCTTATCTCTACATTTCCTTCTACCTCCAATATGGGGCAACCCTTTGCTAGCTCAGCAGCTTCCTCAAAAGAATCAGCTTTTACAATAATGTAACCGCCAATTAATTCCTTAATTTCAGAGTAGGGTCCATCAGTAACTACGCCATTGGGGCGCAACACCTTACCCTCACTACCAAGCCTGTTCCCTGGGTTGGCCAACTTGTTTTGAGCGGCAATGCCACCCATCCAATCCATCCACTTTTTCATCATACCCTGCATTGCTTCGGGGGATGTGTTGGCAGCCATTGCCTTGTAATCATTTCTAAAAACAAATAAAAACTCTTTCATTTTATATAATTTTAATGGTTAAAAACTAATGACGATTAAGCTCGAAGTAAATGGACAAAAATGGAAACTTATTTTTTAAAACGTAGCACAATGTAAGAAAG
>CAIRMK010000491.1 GCA_903879645.1 uncultured Bacteroidota bacterium | reverse complement strand
CCGCTGAAAACTATCAAAAGGAATGTTTTGTAACACTATCGGATGATCACTCAAAGCATCAAAGACGCAAAAAGACAAGCCGTTCAAGGAAACTTGAATCGCTAGTTTTTTATAGGTTTTGTCAGTAATACTTGTGGTCATAAATCGCTAATAGAATGTTGCAAACTTACAAAGAAAAAGCGCAATGACAATATCAAAAATCAACTTCAAAAATCAACTTCAAAAATCAATATAAAAGTAAAATGAAAGTAGATATTTAAGTTTTAGAATTGATTTTTCTTTTTTGATAAAATTTAATAGAAACATTTACCTTTACATCTAATTATTTGATTTTTGAAATTGCAATTGATTTTTGAAGTTGCTATTGATTTTTGCCATTGAAAAACTTCTATTCCATACTTTCTCATAGCTTTCCGTTTAATCCTACGATTAAACAAGATGCTTTCTTTCAAAAAATTGCAGCATTTATCACAAATACAGATAACGATGCTATTTTTGTATTGAAAGGATATGCAGGAACTGGAAAAACAACCGTTATTTCTACCATTGTAAACAATCTTATCGAGATTAATAAGAAGTATGTTTTGTTAGCTCCTACCGGTCGCGCTGCTAAAGTAATTGCCAATTATGCCAACAAACCAGCATTTACCATTCATAAGAAAATTTATTTTCCAAAGAAATCAAGTGGTGGAGGTGTGTCGTTTACAATGCAACAGAACAAACACAAGAATACCATTTTTATTGTCGATGAAGCCTCAATGATTTCAGATGTGGCTGCTGAAAGCAAACTGTATGAAAACGGAAGCTTGTTGGATGATTTAATTTCATATATCTATAGTGGTACCAATTGCAAGATGATTCTTCTTGGTGACACAGCCCAATTACCACCTATCAATTTAGATATTTCGCCAGCGTTAAATACCGATACTTTAGAATTGAATTACAACAAAAAAGTAGATTGGATTGAACTAGACGAAGTAATGCGTCAAGAATTAAATTCTGGAATTTTATACAACGCGACCGAATTGCGCGAACTTTTGAAAGATAGTTTTATAACCGAATTCAAATTCAAATTGAGAGGCTTTAAAGATATTGTTAGACTAACCGATGGCTACGACATTCAAGATGCAATTAACCAAGCCTATAGTAATTATTCTATTGAAGATACCGCTTTTATTGTACGTTCTAATAAAAGAGCGAATCAATACAACGAGCAAATTAGGACTAAAATTCTAGATAAAGAAAGTGATTTGTCTACCGGCGATTTCTTGATGGTAGTGAAAAACAATTACTTTTGGTTGAAAGAAAAAGATGAAGCGGGTTTTATTGCCAATGGCGATATTATTGAAGTATTAGAAATTTATAGCTTTAAAGAATTATACGGTTTTCGATTTGCTAAAGTTAAGATACGCATGGTCGATTATCCCAACCAAATTCCGTTTGAAACAGTGTTGATTTTAGATACAATTAAAAGTGAATCGCCATCATTAACCTATGAGCAATCCAATAAATTGTATGAGGAAGTGATGAAAGACTACGAGCACTTAACCACCAAATACGCCAAGTTTCAAAAAGTAAAAGAAAACGAATACTTTAACGGATTGCAAGTAAAATTCTCGTATGCAATAACCTGCCACAAAAGCCAAGGTGGACAATGGAATACGGTTTTTATTGAGCAACCTTATTTACCAGAAGGTATTGATAGAGATTATATTCGTTGGTTGTATACAGCGATTACAAGAGCCAAAGACAAATTGTATTTAATTGGGTTCAAAGACGATTGTTTTTTGGAATAGAAACTATTCCTTTTCAAATATCTTACTCGCCATTTTCTCTTTGATGCCAGCAAGATCACTTTCTGTAACACCTTCAATGGCAGAAGCGATATCTTCATCAGCGTAAAAAACAGGTTCGATTAGTTTATTTTTTTTAAAATCTGGTTTTATACTTCTCATATAAATAGCCGCTATATCACTGTTAGTAGTGCTTTCAATGACATAGTTGCTGTTGTTCGGAATTGAAATAATGTAGGGTAATTGATTTTCTCTTTCAAAATAAAATTGTAGTGTTGTGGCTCTAACTATCATTGATTTTTTAAAGAGAATTACAGCATAGGGTGTAGCTAAAGGATAAGCTTCCTTCGAATTTTTATCAGTAAGGTTTAACAAACAATACTTTCCCTCAAAAAATTTTGATTGCTCCTTATTTATGGCTTCCATTTTCAATGAGCCTTTGGCTAATAACGCTGCTTCACTTAACTTTTGTTGGGCTATGCTGGTGGTTATAGTAAAAAATAGTACTACTG
>CAIRMK010000490.1 GCA_903879645.1 uncultured Bacteroidota bacterium | reverse complement strand
CAGCAGACAAAGCGCTTGTTCTTGCCGCTATGAATGCCACTATGACTCGTGTTAATGGCGTATATGAAAAAGACTTGGCGGTGCATTTGAATATGATAGACAATACTTCTGTTATTTATTATGATGCTACCACGGACCCTTATGATGATGGAGCAACAGGTTCTGCTGGTACTTGGAATGGACAATTGATGAATACTCTTCATTCTGTTCTGGGGGATTCAGCATTTGATATTGGTCATTTGTTTGGTGCTACTGGAGGTGGTGGTAATGCTGGTTGTATTGGATGCGTATGTAATAATACATTGGCAACAGGAGGAGGAGCCACTACGGCATACAAAGGGAGTGGATTTACCTCGCCAAATACAGGTGCTATGCCTCAGGGCGATGGATTCGATATTGATTTTGTTGCTCATGAAATGGGGCATCAATTGGGAGGGAATCACTCGTTTACTTACGGTGGCATTTCTAATCAAAGCAATCCTGAGATATCCGTTGCTGGTGTAGAACCAGGTAGCGGTTCTACTATTATGTCTTATGCAGGGGTAGCATATGATGAAACTTCTAGCGTGAGTTATAATGTTCAAGCCCATTCTGACCCTATTTTTGCCTGGAAAAATATAAATCAAATTCAAAACAATTTGAATACAAAAACCTGCCCAGTTACAACAACATTAGCTGATAATCTTCCTATAGTTAGTGCAGGTGCAGACTATACTATTCCAATGGGAACAGCATTTATGTTAACCGGAACTGCAACTGATGCAGATGCAACAGATGTATTAACTTATTTATGGGAAGAAAACGATTTGGGAACTAGTGCCACAACAACTGCTAATTGTTTTGTTACTTCTACCAAAACGGTCGGGCCGAATTTCAGAATCTTCAAGCCAAGTGCAAATAAATTTAGATATTTTCCGCAAATGGGGAAAATTTTAAGTGGAACTTTAGCAGTTGCGACTGGTTCAACATCAAATTGGGAATCGGTTTCAACCGTAGCAAGAACTTTAAATTTTACTTTTACAACGAGAGATAATCATTTAGGAGGAGGACAAACAGCAACAGATGCTTCGGTAATTACTGTAAATACTACTGGAGGTGCTTTTTCAGTTTCTTCTCAAAGTACTACTGGTATTTCATATCCAGGAAACTCTACTCAAACGGTTACTTGGGTTCCAGGAAGTACAGCTTCTGCACCATTTAATTCACCAACAGTAGACATTTTGATTTCTACTAATGTTTCCACCTCTATAGAAACTTATAATGCTACAACCCCAACGTCGCCAAACCCTACTACATGGACAACAATTGCTTCGGCAGTGCCTAATAATGGTAGTTATGTGGTGACTTTGCCAAACGTTACAACTAGCACAGCTACTTGTAGATTTATGGTAAAAGCAGTTGGGAATGTGTTTTTGGCGGTAAATGCAAAAAACTTTACTATCACTCCAGCTTTAGCTAACGAAACATTTGGATTGAACAATTTCTCTTTGTATCCAAACCCAAACAAAGGTAATTTTTCCGTTCAATTTGATTCAACATCAACCAATGATATTGAAATAACAGTACATGATATTAGAGGTAGAAACATCTTTGAAAGAAGTTATCCTAATACTGGAATGTTCTCTCAAAACTTGCAATTGGATAATGCTCAATCTGGAATTTATCTAGTAACAGTAAAAGATGGAGACAGAAAAATAGTGAGAAAAATAATAATAGAATAATTAATGTTTTCTTAAAAATTGTTAAAAGTGCTCAATATTTTGGGCGCTTTTTTTTATTCTTCTCATAAAAAGAATATATTTGACACCTAAATAATTATCAACTAAAATGAAAAAACCACTACTTATTTTAGCTCTTGTCTTGTCTTTTGGGCAATTGCTAGCGCAAAAAAGTTCCGTTTGGCATGCAGTTAGTCATTCTCAAACATCTAAATTGGCAAAAGTTAGAACAGATTTAAATGAAGAAGGAGAACAATACTTCTCTTTGGATGCAGTTGCGTTTAAACAAACTTTAGTAAATGCTAAAGATAAATTCTCAAAACAACCTGGTGTTGTTGTTGAATTTCCTAACATGAATGGAGAAATTGAAAAATTTCAAGTTTGGGAAAACTCCAATATGGAGCCTTCTTTTCAAGCTTTGTTTCCACAAATTAGAGCTTATGTAGGAAAAGGTATTACTGACACAGGAGCTACTATTAACTTTAGTGTTTCTCCAAAAGGGATTCAAACAATGCTTTTTAGAGCTAATAGTGCCGCTGAATTTATAGAATCTTACGATAAAGAAGCTACAGCTTATGTGCTTTTTGATGCAAGAAATAGAACTCAAAAAGCATTTAATTGTACAACTACAGATACTCCATTAGATGTAGATGCTTTGTTAGCAGCAAATGTTACTGGTAAAAGCAGTAATGCATTGTATAAAACATTGCGTTTAGCATTGTCTTGTACAGGTGAATATGCTGCGGCATTCGGTGCTTCAACGGCTGGAACGGCTGCAGATAAAGCTCTTGTTCTTGCCGCTATGAATGCAACTATGACTCGTGTGAATGGCGTTTATGAAAAAGATTTATCTGTTCACTTAAATATGATAGACAATACTAGTGTTATTTATTATGACGGAACAACAGATCCCTATTCTGATGCGGCTAATATGACTAACTGGAATACAGAGTTGATGAATAATTTACATACTACTCTTGGAGATTCAGCTTTTGACATTGGTCATATGTTTGGTGCTTCTGGAGGAGGAGGAAATGCTGGATGTATTGGTTGCGTATGTAATAATACTTTATCCACAGGTGGAGGAGCTACTACTAGTTATAAAGGAAGTGGAATTACATCTCCTGGTTCTGGTTTACCACAAGGAGATAGTTTTGATATTGATTATGTTGCTCATGAAATGGGTCATCAGTTAGGAGGGAACCATTCATTTACATTTAGTAGTGAAGGAACTATTGCGCAAACGGAGCCAGGAAGTGGGTCGACAATTATGGGTTATGCAGGTATTACAAGTTATGATGTACAGGCGCATTCCGATCCAATTTTTTCATATAAAGGAATTTATCAAATACAAGCTAATTTAAATACTAAGACATGTCCGGTTGCTACTTCTTTATCTGGGATTGATGCTACTCCAGTTGTTAATGCAGGAGCAGATTATACTATTCCTGTTGGAACTGCATTTATGTTAACAGGAACAGCTACAGATGCAGACGCTAGTGATGTAATGACCTATTTATGGGAACAAAATGATGTTGGAACTGCTGCTAATGCAAGTAGTGAAGTATTGCAAACTAAAACAGCAGGGCCTAATTTTAGAACTTTCAAACCAAGTACTAATAAATTCAGATATTTTCCACAGATGGGTAAAATATTGGGAGGAACTCTTGCGGTTACAACAGCTGGATTAAGTAACTGGGAATCTGTTTCCTCTGTTGCTAGAACATTAAATTTCACATTTACAGCAAGAGATAATCATGCTGGAGATGGTCAAACAGCAACAGATGCTTCTATTATTACTGTCAGTACAACAGGTGGAGCTTTTTCAGTATCTTCACAGAATACTACAGGAATTTCTTATGCAGGAAACTCTACTCAAACTGTAACTTGGGTTCCAGGAAGTACAGCATCAGCTCCTTTTAATTCGCCAACAGTTGATATTTTATTATCTACAAATGCTTCAACGGCAATTGAAACTTTTAATGCTACAACACCAACTTCTCCTAATCCAACAACTTGGACAACTATAGCATCTGGAGTTCCTAATAATGGGTCTTATGTAGTTACTTTACCTAATGTTACAGCTAATACTACTACATGTAGATTTATGGTAAAAGCTGTAGGAAACGTGTTCTTAGCTGTGAATTCTAAAAATTTCACTATTACACCAGCTTTGGCAAATGAGACTTTTGGATTAAATAATTTCTCATTATATCCAAACCCAAATAAAGGTAATTTTTCTGTTCAATTTGATTCTACATCAAGTAATGATATTGAAATTACTGTTCATGATATTAGAGGAAGAAATATTTTTGAAAGAACTTATCCTAATACTGGAATGTTCTCTCAAAATTTACAATTGGATACTGTTCAATCAGGAGTATATCTTGTAACAGTAAAAGATGGCGATAAAAAAGTAGTTAAGAAGATAGTGGTGGAATAATTAATATTTTCTTAAGAATTGTTAAAAGTGCCCAATTATTGGGCGCTTTTTTTTGGTATTCTTATAAATGGAATATATTTGTTGCTGAATTAACAATTTATTTAAATGAAAAGAATAGTACTATTATTCGCTTTGGTTATGTCTTTTGGACAAATTACAGCACAGAAAGGCTCTGCTTGGCAAAGAAGAGAAGTTTCTAACATCTCTAAATTGGCTAGAGTTAATGAGCATGAAAACACTAAGGGAGAATTGTATTTTTCATTAGATGCAACAAGTTTTAAACAGTCTTTGACTAATGCAAATGACAAGTTTTCAAAACAACATGGAGTTGTAATTGAACTTCCAAATTTAAATGGAGAAATTGAAAAATTTCAAGTTTGGGAAAATTCTAACATGACTCCAGATTTTCAGGCTCAATTTCCAGAAATCAGAGCTTATGTTGGAAAAGGAGTTTCTGACAAAGGTGCCACAGTAAATTTTAGTGTTTCCCCACAAGGAATTCAAACTATTCTTTTTAGATCGAATGGGACTACAGAATTTATT
>CAIRMK010000489.1 GCA_903879645.1 uncultured Bacteroidota bacterium | reverse complement strand
TTCTACAGATTGTAGTAATTGTAATTTAAATGCAACTGTTTCAAGTAATTCTCCTGTTTGTTCTGGTCAATCATTAAATCTTACTTGCAATGATGGAATATCTTGGAATTGGACAGGTCCAAATGGTTTTGCAAGTAACCAACAAAATCCTATAATTACTAATGTTACTAATTTAGCATCTGGTATTTATACAGTGGTAATAACAGATATAAATGGCTGTACTGATACCAAAACAATTAATGTAACTATAAACTCATTATTAACACCTACATTTAATAATCCAAATCCAATTTGTTCAGGTGAAACATTAGCTCCTTTACCAACAATTTCTAATAATGGAATTACAGGAACTTGGTCGCCTGCATTAAACAATTCAATAACTACAATATATACATTTACTCCTAATAATGGTCAATGCGCAACTTCTACAACACTAACAATTACAGTAAACAACTGCACCTTTGGTACTTATGCTTCTGCCGTTTGGATTGATGATTGCATTAATCCGGGTAATGGAAAATTTTATAATACAACAGGTACAGGTGTTGATTTAATTAATCAAGATGGTAGTGTTTTTACAGGAACAAATTATGGTGTTCATACACAAAATTCTAATACCCTAATTCTTCGAGGAGCAGAAGTTAAAACATATAAAAGTAATACCACAAATGTATGTAGTGCAAGACTTAATTATAGAGTATATCTTCAAACTAGTACACCAATTGGATTCAGTACAATTGACTTACCTTTTTATAGTAATTGTGATACTACAATCAATCAATTTTTTAATGGTGGCGGTCCTTGCCAGACAAACGATCAAAAATGGCAACGTGTTGTTGCAAATGGAATAACAACGCCTTATTCTCCAGTTGACTTAACAAATTTTCCTGCTGGTAATTATATAATAGAAGTTTATTATGATGTTACCGGAGATAATTCTTCAAATAATCAATGTGATGATACTATTACTGTAAATAACGGAGGTTTAAATTATAGCGCCTTTTTCACTATAAAATCACAGCCAACATTAGTAGCAACCAATCCAACCACATGTAATGGTTTAAATGGATTTATAACAATTTCAGGTTTGGCATCTAATTCAACGTATTTCATTTCATATGATTATAATAATAATTCAATTCCAGGGAACAATTATAACACAGATTCTAATGGTGAATTAGTAATTACAAATTTAAATATTGGAACTTACACTAATTTTAATTTTATTATCAATTCTTGTTCTACAATCTCTCCTGCAGTAATTACAATTGTTAATCCAGTATTTACTCCAACTTTTGATGATATTAATCCCATTTGTTATGGACAAATTATAAACCCTCTACCTACTACTTCTTTAAATGGTATTACTGGTAGTTGGTCTCCTTCATTAAATAATACACAAACAACTACTTATACTTTCACACCAAATTCAGGTCAGTGTGCCTTAAGTTCAACATTGACTATTTCAATTATACCACAGCTTCAATTTTCTACTTCAACACAAGCCAATACTATTTGTCAAGGTTCTGGTTCAGGATGTACTCCAACTGGAAATCATGTTGTTATTAATGAAGTAAGACAATATCCTATCACACCTCAAGGAATTATTGGAACAGGTACAGAATATGTAGAATTGTATAATCCAACTTGTAATCCAATTGATATTTCTTGCTATATGTTAGGAACAGCATCAAGACCTAATGCTAATCCAGGTAGCACTTTAGCAACAGGAGGAACAATTATCTTACCACAAGGAACAATAATTGCACCTAAATCACATTATGTTATTGGCACAAGTTCATCATCAACTATTTCAACTTCAGTTGATTTTAAAACCGACTTAAACTCGAATAATTACTGCACAACAGGAAATTTTGTTATGCCAAATGGTGATGGTTGGATATCTTTATATTCAAATTCAGGAATACCAATTGACGCAATTTATTGGACCGTTTCATCTAATCAAGCTAATAAAATTAATACTGATGATGATTTAGATGATAGCCCTTGTACGCCTAATACAGTAGGTGGTTGTTCAACAACTGGAATTACTTTATTATCTGCAAAAGATATTTATTTATCTAATTCATCGTTAATGAATTACGTTGGAATTTCTACTCC
>CAIRMK010000488.1 GCA_903879645.1 uncultured Bacteroidota bacterium | reverse complement strand
TCCTATATCTTCACTAGATAAAATTAACATACGACGGGCAATAAATTTTACGTCTTCACCTCCTTCAATCATCCGAGCCAACCAATATACTGCCCCGTTAGGATCGCTTCCTCTAATGGATTTAATGAAAGCTGAAACAATATCATAATGCTGTTCTCCTGTTTTATCATATAGTACTGTGTTTTGTTGCACTAATTCTAATACTTTATCATTGGTAATTGTAATTTTGCCTTCAGGGCTTGCGTTTATGACCAATTCAAAAATATTTAATAGTTTGCGTCCATCACCTCCTGAAAGTCGCAACAAAGCTTCTGATTCTTTGATTTTGACTTTTTTTGAAGCGATAACTTTGTCTTCTTTCATGGCTCTGTCTAAAAGTGACAATAAATCTTCTTTTGAAAATGGATTCAAAATATACACCTGACAGCGTGACAATAATGCGGGGATTACCTCAAAACTTGGATTTTCTGTTGTGGCACCAATTAAAGTTACCCAACCTTTTTCTACTGCTGCTAATAACGAATCCTGTTGGGATTTACTAAAACGATGAATCTCATCTATGAATAAAATTGGATTTTTTGCAGTAAACAAACCACCACTTTGTTTCGCTTTTTCAATCACATCTCGAATGTCTTTTACACCACTATTGATGGCACTTAATTCATAAAATGGTCGATTGCTCTGTTTCGAAATAATTTGTGCTAATGTAGTTTTTCCAGTACCCGGTGAACCCCAAAAAATCATAGACGGAATCACACCTCGCAAAATTTGCTGTGTTAGTGAACCATTTGGACCAACCAAATGAAGTTGACTGATATAATCTTCTAATTTCTGTGGACGAATTCGTTCGGCTAAAGGTGCTTCCATTTTTGGTTATTTGGTAATTCGATAATTTGATTATTCGATGATTACGACCTTCCAAATTTATAACATTTCTTCTTTCAAATCAACATCTAATCAAATAACCAAATCAACATTTTATGACAAAATAGCATTTAAAAATTATTGGTTGTATTTTTGATAAACGTATTGTCACGTCGATACTATATAATTTGTTTTTATCTTAAATATGATACTTAAAAAGGAACTGAATCATTTCAAATTTTCACCATCAACTTGGATTATACCCTCGTTTATGTTGCTTTTGATATGGTTTGTGTTTTATGTTGACAATTCGTTTCATCTTCATTTGAATGATCATGGTATTTTGCCAAGGACGGTTTCTGGATTACAAGGAATAGTATTAAGTCCTTTTTTACATGGCGATTTGAGTCATATTGCTAATAATTCAATGCCTCTTTTTATATTGAGTACAGCTTTGATTTATTTTTACAGAGAAGTTTCTTTGAAAGTTTTGTTGTATGGAATTTTACTTTCGGGGTTTATAACTTGGGTTATAGGCCGTGAATCGTTTCATATTGGTGCCAGTGGATTGATTTATGTGTTAGTTTCATTTATTTTTTTTAAAGGTATGATGACACAATATTATAGATTAATGGCTTTATCATTGCCGGTTGTAGTTTTATATGGTGGAATGATTTGGTATGTATTTCCCGAAATTGACAAAACCATTTCTTGGGAAGGACATTTGGCAGGATTAATTTCAGGTTTTGTATTTGCTGTGCGATTTAAAACGCCTGATTATGTTAAAGACATTCAATAT
>CAIRMK010000487.1 GCA_903879645.1 uncultured Bacteroidota bacterium | reverse complement strand
GTCTGCACCTGCACTAACTATAGGAAGATTATCAGCTAATGTTGTTGTAACTGGGCAGGTTTTTGTATTCAAATTGTTTTGAATTTGATTGATATTTTTCCATGCAAAAATAGGATCAGAATGGGCTTGAACGTTATAACTCACACTTGAGGTTTCATCATAGGCCACCCCAGCATAAGACATAATAGTAGAACCACTACCTGGCTCTACACCAGCAACGGATATCTCAGGATTGCTTTGATTAGCTATACCGCCATAAGAAAACGAGTGATTTCCTCCCAATTGGTGACCCATTTCATGAGCCACAAAATCAATATCAAACTGATCTCCTTGAGGCATAGCACCCGTATTTGGTGAAGTAAATCCACTCCCTTTGTAAGCAGTAGTTGCACCTCCTCCCGTTGCCAATGTATTATTACATACACATCCAATACACCCAGCATTACCTCCCCCTCCGGTAGCCCCAAACAAATGACCAATATCAAATGTAGAATCCCCTAAAACAGTATGAAGAGTATTCATCAATTGTCCATTCCAAGTGCCTGCAGAACCTGTTGCTCCATCATCATATGGGTCAGTAGTAGCGTCATAATAAATAACAGAAGTATTGTCTATAATATTCAAATGCACGGCTAAATCTTTTTCATACACCCCATTAACACGAGTCATAGTAGCATTCATAGCTGCTAGAACAAGCGCTTTGTCTGCGGCTGTTCCAGCCGTTGAAGCTCCAAAAGCAGCAGCATATTCACCTGTACAAGACAATGCTAAACGCATAGTTTTATATTTAAGATTGTTAGATTTTTCAGTGTTTTTATTTTCAAACTCACCTTCTATTTCTAGAGGGACATCAACTGTAGTACAATTCAAAGTTCGTTTAGCTCTGTTACTATTATCAAATAGTCTGTAAACCGAAGCTTGTTTATCATAAGCTTCTATAAATTCAGTATTCCCATTGGCTCTAAAAAGTATCGTTTGAATGCCTTGTGGCGAAACACTAAAATTAACCACAGAACCATCAACAGAACTTTTCCCAACATACGATCTTATCTGTGGAAACTGCGCTTGAAAATCAGGTTCCATGTTGGAATTCTCCCATACTTGAAATTTTTCAATTTCTCCAGTCTTGTTAGGAAATTCAACTACAATACCTGGTTGTTTTGAAAATTTATGTTTAGCATTTACTAATTTTTGTTTAAATGCATCTGCGTCTAAAGAGAAATAGAGCTCTCCTTCTTCATTTAAATCCGTTCTAACTTTTGCAAATTTAGATGCTTGTGAACCGCTAATCTCATGCCAATCAGAATTCTTCTGTGCTAGCAAATGTCCAAATGATAAGATAAGTGCTAAAAAAAGTAATAGTTTTTTCATTTCGTGATTAATTAATTAATCATCAAATATATAATATTTATTTTGATGTTACTTTTTTTACTAATTCTATCCAATCTTAACCCTTTTCACTTATCATCAATAGTTCGATTCTAATAAATACCTTAAATTTGTATGCTTAAATCTTTGATTTTATGTGCAAAATAGTCTTGTTATTAGTGTTTGTTTTTTGCTCTTGTAGTATTACAAATAATTTACATCCCAAAAAACCAATTATTTGTCCATCAAATGGTGATTGCAAAGTAACTATTTTAGAGCATAAATTGATGGTTCTTAAAAGTAACGAAGATAACTCTATTAATTACACTTTAAAAGATGATTCAGATCATACCGTTATTCGTTATGAATTTAAAAAAAACAGGAATCAAGCAGCAACAGATGGTAGTTACAAAGAAACTATAGTATTTGAAATTAACAATACTATTTCTCAAACATTAGAAAATGACGGTCTACAAAAAACCAAAATGCTCTTTGGAAGATATTGCTTTTGCCGTGGACAAATTGGCTTATTTAAAGTGACCAATGGTAAACTAGAATGGTATAAGAAAAACAATAAACTCCAATTTCATCTAGATTTTAAAATCAACGAAGTTCCTCAGATAATAACGACTATTGATTATTAATTAAATTTTATAGTCTTTTTACGTTTTTAAAATGGTTTTTAATTAAAACACCTCATATTTATTCTATTTAATTAAATT
>CAIRMK010000486.1 GCA_903879645.1 uncultured Bacteroidota bacterium | reverse complement strand
TCGTATCGTTGTAATTATATTTTCATAATCACTTTCGTTATTACCTTGACTTAAAAAAATATTCTTAGCTTCTTTGGCATATTCTACTAATCGGTTCTTAATATCACTCCAAGTCTTTCCTGATTTTTGAAATATAAAATCGTTAATGTTAACTTGGTTGTCATTAATCATTAATTGAAATAAGAAAAAGCCGTGTTCGTTTTCTGGTAATTCTAATGTTTTTAGAAAATTTCGGAATAAAGTGTAAGCCAAGCCTTTTGAATGATCTTGTTTTGCAATATCCAAAGCCACTACTTTAGCTTTTACACTATCTATTTTGGTTATAGAATTTCTAATTAAAGCTTCATCTTGTATGCCTGTAAATCTTTGTAATATTCTTTCGCGTGCCGGTGTACAAACAATAGTTCTGTTGCTTAGCATATATCCTAAAAGTTTACCGAAATATGATTTACCAGAACCATAGAAACCTGATAACCAAACGCCAGTTTCAAGTACATTTGAGGTGTAAATGGAAACAAAATCTGCATATTCTTTTGCTAAACCATCGGTAACAATATAGTTTTCAATTTCGGATTTTATCGCAATTTCTGAAATGTCTTCTAAGTCGATAACGTTTTTAATGTCTTCCGACAAATCGATAGTTAAAATGTCTTTGATGTTCATATCTTTTTATGTTCTGCTTTTAGTTTATAATCATACATCTGTACTTAGATGATGGTCTTTTGGAAAGGAATAATAATCTGTCGCCGTCTTTAGTTGCTGGATAAAGCACCACCAATGGAATAGATGAATTCATAACCACTTCGTTTTCCATTATGTGAATATTATCTATACCGCTGCCATAAATGGCACCAGAATGAATTAACACTGGTATCTTTTTTTCTTTGAATGAATTATCAATACTCTCCATTATCAAACTGAATAAATCGGGTCCTATTTCTTCCGCAGGAGCTTTGAATATTTGATTTATAGAACCTTTTAACAACTGAAAAGTTTCCTTTAATGTTTCTTTATTTACTTCGATAAATCTGATTAGTAAATCGTTTAAATCAATTATTTTGTACATATCATCATTGAAATGCGTTTTTATAGCTTCAATAAAGTCTAACTCTTGAATTGGCTCACAAATGATTAGAATAGAGTTACCACCATTGGCATTTAAACGTATATCTGAACGTTTATCTGTTTCAACTAAAATCTTAGTCTCTTTAATGATGAGTTCTGGGTTATGATGCAGCATAATAGATTTCTTGGTATGAGTAAATTGTTTCGATTTTAAGTTTATCTACTGAATAGGTAATATTGAAAAACTTAGTATATTTTTTTTGCATCAATCTTTCTAAAAACACCTGATTTTCCAGAAAACAATATTGCAACCACTGTGAATTAATAATATTTGATGAATTTTCGATAGCCAGTAACCAATAAATAAACAGCACAAACATTTTATCACTCAGGTATGGATGGGATATTGTTTTATTCAATGAACCTTCCATAACACCAAACTTTTTAAGTAGTGTCAAATACTTTGAAGCTGTTGTAGTAATAGTAATTTCAGACCAACCTTTGAGATCGTCGTCAGTTTCTTTGAGTTCTTTTAAACAAGCAATAACTTCATCTTTTTTAATGGTAATTCTGCCGCTGTATAAAGCTGGAAAAAAAACTTTCTGATTAAGATAAAAAAGTAGATTATTATTAAAAGAGGCATTCCAAAAAATCAATAATAAACTATCATTTGAGATTTGCTCTTTATTCAAAAAACCAGTAATCAATTGGCTAACATTATCGTTGGCAAATTTTATAAGTGTTCCAGTTATGGCTTTTTCAAATCTTCGTATTGACTTGTCTGTTTTGATTGCCGTTACTGATTGTAAACCTACATTTGAACGTATATCATTTATATCCTGATTTAAGAAAACCGGGATAAGGTTCCAGTCCGGAAGACTGCCAAGTACGTTAATGTCTGAGTTGTATTTCATTATTATTTTAAAAAGTTTTATTAAAAAACAACAGCATTTGCCTGTATAATCAATTTCTTACAGACAAATGCTGTGGCCTATTTTAATTTTAAAGCGTAAATATATAAAAAAGCAATGGAAAGAAAAAGAGTGTAAATGAAAAGGATAGGCAGGATAACCAAAAAAAGGGAAAAAGAAATTTTAAAAAATAAAACTTTAAACTTTTGGATTTAAGTGGCTGTTTGAGTGCAAAACGATTTTGTTGTTTTACCGCTTTGCTTTAGAAGTGTTTAGAGTAATCCAAAAAATAAAAATGAAAAAAATAAAAAATGTTTGTGGTGAAATTTGGTTATCCTGCCTATCCACTTCAAACAATAAAAAAGAGTGCAAAATGCACCCTTTTTTGAAATGTTATAATTTGTTGTTTTTTACTACGTTTCAAGCTCTTTATTTTTGATATCTACTTCTTCATAACTAAGTTCTTTGACTGCGTAAACATAGCCTGTTTTCTTGCTTATTTTTATGAAATTGTGTTTTTTTAATGCTTTGCCCAATTTATTTATTGTTCCATCATTCAAGTTTAATTTTGTTCTGTCAGCAAGTTTGGCAGCTATTTGAGAAGCATTTAAAAAAAGTGTTGCTTCTTCTTTCGGACAAGGCTCAAACCACGTTAACAATAATTCTTCTTCTGGGCTATGTAGTTGGTATTGTTCGTTATTCGCTGTAATATTCTTGATTTCTTCCTGGTCAAACCAAAACCTAAAACCACTTTTAAAAAGAAACAAAGCTTGTGAAAATGCCATATTAATATCTACATCGTGCTGGTATTTGATGCCTTCCAACTCAAAACAAAGAAATCGTCTGCTTCCTGTACTGTCGTTTAAGAACTGAGCTGTGTTCACGCTACCTGCAAATGATGCGCGTCTTGGCATTGTTTCATTATTGTGTCCGTAGGCTTTTCTCATTCTGATTTGAGTTTTTGTAATGATTTCTTTTAGTGATCCTATTTCAGAACGGTTTAGGTTTTCGAGCTCGTCCAAGTTGATTAACATACATTCCGCCAGTTGAACCAATGTATCTTTATTGTTTGGGTTTATGGTTCCGGAAAACAAATATTCTTTCAATTGTTTGGGAACGAGTTTCTCTACCCAAGTTGTTTTTCCTAATCCTTGTTTGTCACTGAAAACAATTACTGTATGATTTATTACTTTATCATCAAGCACACAACCGACCATAGCCACCAACCATTTTTTAAAACATTGCTGCCAAAGGTCTTGTTTTGTAGTTGTAATTGTGTTGGCTAATTCGGTAATGTAATCGGTCTTTTCATCATAGGTTGGTAAATTGAAAAAGTAATCTTCAAACGGATTAAACAGCTCACAAAAATCAGAGTACAATAAGTTTCGTAATGAAGATAAATTTGTTTTAATTCGACCTTTTAGACATTCTCGAAGCATTGAGTTTTCAATAAAATCATTCATCACATTCCATTTCTTTTTACCGAAATACTGGAACTCTAATTTTCCTGAAACCATATTATGACGAAATACATATCTTGTTGATAAGAATAGTTCTAAACGGTCTATTTGTGTTGGTTTTGGT
>CAIRMK010000485.1 GCA_903879645.1 uncultured Bacteroidota bacterium | reverse complement strand
GTGGAATACGTTGAGGAGAAAGATATCGTCTTCCACATCGAAGGTTTGCTCTCTACTATCAACGCCAACATCCGCGGTAATCACTGGCACAAATCGCAACTCGACGAAGAGATAAATAAAATTAACAAAGATATTCTCGATTTATGGGCCAAGGGTGTTTCTCCCAGTCCGCTGATGAAATTGAGGGACAACATGACGAACATCGACCGGCTTTCTCACCGGATAGATTATATCGCCTATACAAACGATATTCCCGGAGCTTATGTAATCTGCGATTTATCCTTGGCCACGGTATTGATAATCTTTGTCTTTGCTCAGAACGAGTGGGGATTTGGCGGTTTCTGCGCGTATCAATGATTCTGAATGTAAAATGGTGATTACCTCTGACGGAAGTTTTAGAGGAAATAAAGCAATAGATTTGAAAGGAATTGTAGATGAAGCTTTAGAAAAATCACCTTGTGTAGAGAAAGTTTTGGTGGTAAAAAGAACCAATACGCCAATAAAAATGAAAGAAGGTCGTGACCAATGGTTACAACCTTTGATGGATGCTGCTATTCCGAATTGTGTAGCAGAAATCATGGATTCAGAAGACCCTTTATTTATTTTGTATACTTCAGGTTCTACAGGAAAACCAAAAGGAATGGTACACACTACTGCTGGTTATATGGTCTATACTGCTTATACTTTTAAAAATATATTCAATTACCAAGAGAACGACGTGTATTGGTGTACTGCTGATATCGGTTGGATTACAGGGCACTCTTATATCCTTTATGGACCACTTTTAAATGGGGCTACCACTGTCATCTTTGAAGGAGTTCCTTCTTATCCTGATTTTAGTCGTTTTTGGGAAGTAATCGAAAAACATAAAGTCAATCAATTTTATACCGCTCCAACCGCTATTCGTGCCTTGGCAAAAGAAAGCTTGGATTATGTGCAAAAATTCCCATTGAGTTCATTAAAAGTAATTGGCTCTGTAGGTGAACCTATCAATGAAGAAGCTTGGCACTGGTACAATGACCACGTAGGTGGAAAACGTTGCCCATTAGTAGATACCTGGTGGCAAACGGAAACAGGAGGAATCATGATTTCCCCAATTCCTTTTGTAACACCAACCAAACCAACGTATGCGTCTTTACCATTACCAGGAATTCAACCCGTACTAATGGATGAATTGCGTAACGAAATTGAAGGCAATCAAGTAACAGGTAGTTTGTGTATCAAATTTCCTTGGCCTTCTATGGCTCGTACGATTTGGGGCGATCACCAACGGTACAAAGAAACTTATTTCACGGCTTTCCCAGGTAAATATTTCACAGGAGATGGAGCATTGCGTGATGAAGTAGGGTATTATAGAATTACGGGTAGGGTAGATGATGTAATTATTGTTTCGGGTCATAATTTAGGAACAGCACCAATTGAAGATGCTATCAACGAACACCCAGCGGTGGCAGAAAGTGCTATTGTTGGTTTCCCTCACGATATTAAAGGTAATGCACTATACGGATTTGTTATCTTGAAAGAAGTAGGAGAGTCTCGTAATCAAGAAAACTTGGCGAAAGAGATTAACCAATTGATTTCAGATCAAATAGGACCTATTGCAAAATTGGACAAAATACAATTTGTCAACGGATTACCTAAAACACGTTCAGGAAAAATCATGCGTAGAATTTTACGTAAGATTGCTGAAGGCGACTTCTCTAACTTCGGAGATATCTCAACATTACTCAACCCAGAGATTGTGGAAGAAATCAAAGAAGGAAAATTATAGTGATTTTTAGATTATTTAGTTTTGTTTAAGAGACTGCTTCAGGAATGAAGCAGTTTTTTTTAGGATTAAAATTATCAATAGGGACTAAAACCAGATAAATATCAGCTTTGTTTCCCCTTTTTTAGTATAATTTTATAGTAGTATTTAAATGTAAAACAATGATTTTTTTTAAAATAAAAACAACTTGGTCCAACGCTGAACTGATACCTTTGAAACTATGTATCGCTTCAGCTTATTTGTTCTTGGGAGCTTACTTTAATAACTTTTTTAGTAAATGGTATATGCTACTAATTATAGTATTTCTAATCACGGTTTCTGCTTCGCTTTATCTGTGGTTTACAAAAATGAAAGAAGGTAGAAAGAAATAATGAGTTTAACCCTAATAAAAAACATCGTTTACAAAAGGTAAACGATGTTTTTTTTAATCAATAATTCATTGTTTTACAGTACCATACCTCCAGCTACTTCAATACGTTGACCATTAATCCATTTGGCTTCATCAGTGCATAAAAAGGCTACGACACTTCCAATATCATCGGCATTACCAACGCGTCCTAATGGGTTTAAAGTGGATAAAAAGCTTTTCATTTGCGGATTGTTTCTAATGGCTGCGCCATTAAAATCGGTTTCGATAGGACCAGGAGCAATGGTGTTGGCACGGATGCCACGATGTCCATATTCTTTAGCCACATATTTGGTGAAATTTTCAATAGCCGCTTTCAAGGACGAATATACCGAATAGCCGGGAACAGTGCTTCGTGTAGAACCCGAAGATAAGAAAACCAAGGCACCATTATCTTGAATATATGGCAACATTTTTTGAGTTAAAAAGTAGACTCCCTTAAAATGTATGTTGTTTAAGTTGTCAAAAAGTTCTTCCGTAACATCAGCAATAGGAACCGTAGCACCAATTCCAGCATTGTTGATTAAGAAATCTAAAGTGTCTCTATTCCAATGTTTTTGTAAAGCTTCTTTTACCTGCTCAATAAAATTAGTATAGGTTTCTAGTTGACTCATATTAAGTGGTAAGGCAACAGCTTTTTGACCACTCGCCATAATAGTAGCTACAACGGCTTCGGCTTCACTTTTATTAGTATTGTAGGTAAGTATCACGTCAATGTTCTTTTTAGCCAATGATAACGCCATATCTTTTCCTAAGCCACGACTGCCACCTGTAACTAATGCAATTTTAGTATTCATTTTTATGTATTTTATAGATAACCTTCCAAATTTACAAAAATGAATAATAGAAGGAAGTGAAACAAATTATAAAAAACAAGAAAATATGTAATGATTTAAAAATCATTAGGCATGAATTAAGATTGACTTAACTTTAATTTGTGAGACAAATAAAACGTCAATTTTTTTGTTATTTTACTTAAAATCTAATTTGTTTTAAAGAAATAATAACATTACTTTTAACTTATGTTATTTTTTAAATAGTTTTTATGAAAAGAATCTTAATAATAGAAGATGAAATTGGAATTTCAAATTTTTTAAGTCAAGGACTTGAAGAGGAAGGTTTTGATATAACAGTTGCTAATAACGGTATTACTGGATTAGAATTGGCATTAAATAGAAAACCAAACTTGATATTAATTGATTGGATGTTACCTAAATTGTCAGGCATTGATGTTTGTAGAAAAATAAGAGAAAAAAATAAAGAAGTCCCTATCATTTTTTTGACAGCAAGAGATACTATCCAAGAAACTATAGATGGATTGAAAGCAGGTGCTAATGATTATATTAAGAAACCATTTAGTTTTGATGAATTACTAGAACGAATTAAAGTCCATTTTAGAAATAATAATAAAAATGAAATAATTACTTTAGGAAAAATTAAAATTGACGTTTCAAAATATAAAGTATTGTGCGATGAAAAGGAAATTTCACTTACTCAAAGAGAGTTTGAATTATTGACCTATTTGGTAAAAAACAAAGGAAGAGTTTGTTCAAGAACAGAAATCATTGAAAACGTTTGGAACATATATTTTGAATATGACACAGGAGTAATCGATGTATTTATGAACGCCATTAGAAAAAAACTTGGTTTGAATAAAGAAGAAGATTATATTAAAACCGTTAGAGGCGTTGGATATATTGCCGAAGATTAATTATGTTTTCATTTTCATTTAAAAACAGAATAGCTTTTTACTACATAATATCAACTGCATTGTTGATCTTTGTGGTGTTTATTTCAATATATGAAATGGTGTCTTACACCGTTTATAACAAAGTAGATGAACACATTAACATTGAATTAAATGAATATTCTCAAAAAATAAATGTAGGAAAGAATGAAATTGAATTAAGAGATGAAGATGAATGGAACCAAAGAGAACATAGTGAAGTAGCTGTAGATCCTGTATTTCTCCAACTTACAGATAGTATAGGTACAATAATCGAAAAATCTGAAAATCTAAAAAACGAGAGCCTATTATATAATTACAAATTAAAAACAAAAAAGGTAACAGATATTCGATTAGCAGGTAAATTGGTTAGACAAATTCAGGCTCCATTATATAATAAAAATAAAATAAGTGGTTATTTAATTATTGCCGTTTCATTAGAAGAAGAAATTGCCATTTTACGTAAACTTAGAGTCATTTTATATATAACCTATCCAATGGTTTTATTTGTATTGTTCTTTGTAGCTCAATTTATAGCCGGAAGAAGTATAAAACCTATAAATTCTATCATTGAAACATCAAATACAATTACTAACGAGAATCTAACATCTAGAATACCGCTCCCTGTAGATTATGATGAGTTGTATATTCTTTCTGAAACAATAAATAAATTGTTAGATAGAGTTAAGGACACTATTGACAGAGAAAAACAATTTACATCGGATGCTTCTCATGAATTAAGAACACCGTTATCAATTATAAAAGGTACTTTAGAGGTTTTAATTAGAAAACCTCGTAATCCAGAAGAATATAAGGAAAAAATAAATTTTTGCATTTTAGAAGTTGATTGTATTAATGATTTGGTTGATCAATTATTGCTTTTAGCTAGATTTGAAAATCAAAAATTATCATTAAGCATTGAATATATAAATATTAATGAATGTGTTGCAGAATCCATAAATAGATTTGATGACAAAGCCAAACTTAAAAACATTTCTGTAACCAGAAAATTTCCAAAAGAAGATTTGTATTCTAAAACGGATGGTTATTTTCTAACAATAATTTTACATAATTTAATTTCAAATGCTATAAAATACTCTAGAGATAATGGGTTTGTAGATGTCATTATTGAAAAAATAGAAGATAAGACTATTATAAAAATTATAGATGCTGGTATAGGAATTTCTGAAAATGAAATAAATAAAGTTTTCGATGCTTTTTATAGAGCTACCACTTCAATAAACCATCCTGAAATTAAAGGTACTGGTTTAGGTTTGTCAATTGCTAAAAGACTGTGTGACATTTTAGAAATTGATATTAAAGTAACAAGTAAAGAAAACCTTGGTACCACTTTAACTTTAAGTATATCTTAATAGTATGTATCTTTTATTGTATTCAAAAAAAGATACTTTAGCTTTTTAAAACCTGAATAAATTATGAACGGAGCACACTTACATATGGTCGTTAACCATTTTCCAATTATTGGTACCATTTTAGGTTTAGGTATACTAGTAGGAGGTATGATTTTAAAAAATAATACCGTAAAAAATATTGCATATTGTGTATTTGTGGTAGGAGCCATTTTCGCGGCAATAAGTATGGCAACTGGTGATGATGCAGAAGAGATGGTTGTAAAAATGCCAACAATAGGAAGACACATCATTCATGAACATGAAGAAATGGCTGAGAAACTGGCTATCCTATTATATTTACTAGGAATTATTTCTTTAATTGGATTGTATTCAAATTTTAGAAAAAAACAAAAAACTACTTTAATTTCATATTTAGCATTAATACTAGTGATTGTTGCTGTGTTTTTAGCAAAAGAAACAGGTACTTCTGGCGGGGAAATACGTCATACTGAAATTAGACCCGCAACAAATACTAGTAATTTGCCTAATAATAAGATGGATAATGATGACTAAAAAAAAC
Source organism: uncultured Bacteroidota bacterium (assembly GCA_903879645.1). Classification (GTDB taxonomy): domain Bacteria; phylum Bacteroidota; class Bacteroidia; order Flavobacteriales; family Flavobacteriaceae; genus Flavobacterium. The sequence goes on along the minus strand of CAIRMK010000485.1, from coordinate 2,217 downwards.
TAGACAAAAAAAGAGGTTAATTGATATATAGATTAACCTCTTTTTTATGTCATAATTGTCAATTGACTCTAAATTATTTCCAATAATTGAACTTGACTTTTTAAACGCTCAATAAGAATATTCATCATTCTTTTGTTTAAACTAGAAGAGTTGGTAATATATTCCGAGTATTCATCAATAGTGAAAAATGCTATAATCATACCTTTTAGAGAATTTCTAAATTTAATATCACGTTGTATAACATTTTCTATATAGGCTATTTTTTTTTCCGGAGATAAACTAAAAAATACACTTTTCTGCTTAATAGCATAATTAATAAATACCTCAATAAATAAGTCGTTTTGCAGTTTAATTATTGGTCGTAAAGTTTTGTTTTGAAATTTTTCTTCAATACTTGAATCTATAGATAAATTTCCTATGGTTTCACCTCTTATTTCCAATAATAATAAATCTCTAGTTTCCATTTTTTTTAATAAATTTAAAAAAAAACCTCTGTAATTTCACAGAGGTTTTTTTTATTTATTAAGAACATATTGTTAATTATTATTTTGCAACTCTAAAGGTTACTTTTCTAACTAATCTTCTAGCCTCAGGAGAATCTGGAGCAACACTTGTATCTTCTCCCTGCGATATAACGTTTAATCGAGAAGGATCAATACCAGCTTTCACCAATACTTTTTTAATGTTCTCAGCTCTTTGTTTTGCCAAAATATTATTGTTAGCTGTATTTCCAATTTCATCAGCATGACCAACAATGTCAATAGACGCTTTTGGATGGTTTCTCAAGAATGTTAACATGAAATCTACTCCTTCAGTAGAAGCATCTGTAGACTTAGTTTTTCCACTTTCAAAATAAGTGCATACATATCCTTCATTAACTAATCTCAAAACAGAATCTTCGCTTGTTTCTTTAACTGCTTTTTCTGATGATTCTTTAGCTGTTTTTTCTACATATCGTTCTAGTTCGTCAGGAACGCCATTACGATTTAAATCAATCATTCTTCCTCTAGTATCAACAGCAACCCCTGCCACAGAATTGTTCTCTTGATCTAAATAATCAGGAACACCATCTTTATCAGTATCATTCATCAACGTTTGGATATCCTCAATTTTTTTATCCAAAGCTTCAAGCTTTTGCATGTTTTTATCTTTAATTTGAGCCCAATCCCCATGCATATCATTTTTCCCTAGGGAATAAGTTAAACCTAATGAAGTTGTAACCATTTGACCATTCAAATTGTTTGATGAGTCAGAATAAGAACCATCCCAATTGAAATGTTGTCTAAAACTATTTTGTATTGATATATCCAATAATACAGCTACTTTTTTAGTAATACGGTATTGAGGAGAAGCTCCTACAATGATACTTCCATTATATTCCGTTCTTCCGTAGTTATGGGTTATGGGTTTTGGGTCAAGAACAGTAGGGACAGGAGTTTCTGTTTTAGAAGTCATTCGATCTACCTTAATGCCTAAGTGTGCCAAAAAACCAAAACGTTTTAAATTATCTTCGATTCCAAAAAGGCGATTAAGATTAATAACTCCTTCCGCTGAAACACCTGCTATTTGCATTTCAAAAGGTAAACTTTTATTATCCTTAACAGGTTTCAAATCTTCATAATTAAAACCAAATTTAAAACCAAATTTAGGCCCAATCATATATCTTGCCCCCAATGAAAAACTATTAGCTTGTGGTTTACCTATAAAAGTATGAGAGTCACTAGAATAATATCCAGCCATATATGGCTTTACTCCTTTGGCCTGTCCAACATTAACTTGAATTGTCCACTTGTTATATTCAGACGAAATTGAATCTTTTTTTATTTTTTTGTCTTGAGCAGTAACACTAAAAGAAACAGCTAAAAGTAACAAGAAAGATACGAGTGTAATTTTTTTCATTTTAGACAATATAGATTAAAATACTTTGAATTATTTGCAAATATAATAGATTACAGTAAATTACCAACCTTTTAAGAAACAAAAACGACATAATTAATCGACAACATACTTAATTAGAAGTAAATTGTTAAATTTGTTGTGTCAAAAAAAATACAAATGAGATTTCATACTAGAAAATGGGTTAAACCGGAAGATTTGAATCCAAATAGTACTTTATTCGGAGGTAGGTTGTTAGCTTGGATTGATGAAGAAATAGCTCTTTATGCAATAATCCAATTGGAAAGCCCTCGTATTGTAACAAAACATATGTCTGAAATC
>CAIRMK010000484.1 GCA_903879645.1 uncultured Bacteroidota bacterium | reverse complement strand
CTATTTAGTAAGATAGGTAATAGTTGCAAACTATTCGCTCGTTTTTCTCAGGTTGGAGGAGAGAAAGGAAGTGCTGATAGCGAAAGAGACCCCCGTGGTTTTGCCCTTAAATTTTATACCGAAGATGGCAACTGGGATTTAGTTGGAAACAACACCCCTGTATTCTTTATAAAAGATCCCAAGAAATTCAGCGATTTTATTCATACGCAAAAGCGTGAACCTAAAACTAATTTGAAAAGTCCTACAATGATGTGGGATTTTTGGAGCCATACTCCCGAAAGTTTACATCAGGTGATGATATTGATGAGTGATAGAGGCACACCTTTTTCCCATAGATACATGCATGGATTTGGGAGTCATACCTTTTCGATGATTAGTGCAAATAGTGATAAGGTTTGGGTAAAATTTCATTTTATCACACAACAAGGAATCAGAAATTTTACTGGATCTGATGCCGATGCTATGCGTGGTATAGATCCCGATCATTCACAGCGCGATTTGGTAGAAGCTATCGAGAACAAAGATTTTCCAAAATGGGATATGAAAATACAAGTCATGACCCCTCAAGAAGCAAAGGATTTTCCTTTCAATCCTTTTGATGTTACTAAAACTTGGCCTCATGGTGATTTTCCTTTGATTGATGTTGGAACCTTTGAACTAAATGAAATCCCAAAGAATTATTTTGCTGATGTTGAGCAAGTTGCTTTTGCACCTGCTCATGTTGTAAATGGAATTAGCTATTCTCCAGATAAACTTTTGCAAGGTCGGTTGTTATCCTATCCCGACGCGCAACGGTATCGTTTGGGAGTTAACTATGAACAAATTCCGGTGAACAAATGTCCTTATATGACAGCTAATTATGAGCGTGATGGACACATGCGTGTGAATGGAAACGGAGAAGACAGCCCGAATTATTTCCCTAATAGTTTTGATAATCTAATGATAGATTACTCCTATAGGCAAGCTGCTATGCCTTTGGATAGTGCAATAGCAAATTGGTATGATAGAAATGGACCAGGTGATGATGACCATTATACACAACCTGGAATTTTATTCAAAAAAGTAATGACCGATGATGACCGAAAAAATACCGTCACAAATATTGTTAATTCCATGATGGGAATTACGGGTGAAATGAAATTAGATATTATTAATAGACAACTTTGTCATTTCTTTGCAATGGATAAACGATTAGGAACGGCAGTCGCTCAAGGTTTAGGAATAACCAATGAGGAAGAATTAATGCAGTAAGTACGCATGTTAGTCAAAAGAAAAATAAAAGAATGGCTTAAGAGGTATCTACCTCCGGAAATTGTGGGTACTATAACCGCAATTGCTGCTGCAACTCTTGCTCATCATTTTACATCCAATGGGATTACGATTGCCTATGTAGCCACTTTGGGAGAGTCTATTGGTTTTTTTGCTACTGTTTTTATACAACATCTAATAGTTGTTATTAAAAAAAATAAAATTATTGATAAATCATTTTCCTTTTTAGATTTTACTAAAATCATGGGAAGTATGGCAATTGAATATGGGCCTGCAGGCATTATTGATAGCTTTCTCCTGCGTCCGTTTTTTATGTATATATTTCCTAGTTTGTTGTCCAATTTTACCCTTGGTATTCTTGTGGGAAAAATAGTGGGTGATTTTACCTTCTATCTTTTGGTAATAGTGAGTTATGAGTTGAAGAAACGGAAAACGTTAAGAGATTAGAGAAACGAATTTTATATAAATATATTAGAAAAGAGTACAAAATGGGGCAAAAAACGAAAAAACCCCCAAGTCTTAGTTTATCTAGATTGGGGATTTAATAGTGACCACGGTGGGATTTGAACCCACACGCCCTTACGAGCACCACCCCCTCAAGATGGCAAGTCTACCGTTTCTCCACGTGGCCTTAAATGAAAAAAGTCAAGCACAAAGCTCGACTTTTTTTGTGACCTGGCTGGGGCTCGAACCCAGGACCCCATCATTAAAAGTGATGTGCTCTACCAACTGAGCTACCAAGTCATT
>CAIRMK010000483.1 GCA_903879645.1 uncultured Bacteroidota bacterium | reverse complement strand
TAAAATGGGCGAAGCTAACCGCTGTTTTATGTGTGATTCCCATTACCGTTTATCTTTGTCTTTTTTTAAATTCACTCCGTACAACATCAGATCAACTCGCTATTACTACAAAAGCTCTTCCGGCACAAGTAGATAATCGTATTGAAAAACTTCAAACAGAAGTATTGAAAAAAATAGACACCGTTCAAGATAATCTCAATAAAGAGATAACAACAGTAGCTACCATTGCGGATAAACGAATTGATATTTTAACTACAACTACAGACAAACGACTTGCCAGTATACAAACAGATACATTTAATAGTTTAAACACCACTCTCAATTCTCAATTAACTGCCACGAATCAATCGGTGTCTCGCTTAGTTGATGCTTATGCAGACATTCCAAAAGTTGTTGGCGCACGATATGAACGAGATTTTAATTCATATTTTAATTGCAAAACCAACCAACTCTGTCTGCAAGGTCAAGCCAGCGATACTATGTTTGCTATGCGCCAATCAAGCCGAGACACCAGCACCATGATGACCGGCCTTACAAAAACGATGCCACAAATTCAAAATCATATGCTTACCATTTCCAATACTTTTGCTCGTGATCTTCCAATCATGACTACAAATATTGCTGGTATTACACAAAATACGGCTTCTTTCAAGCAGACAAAGAGTTCTTCAAAGAAGTGGGCCAAGAATTGGGTCTAATTCCAAATAAATCGGGAAATGATATTGGTTTCGAACGACATCCATTAGCTTATTTAGTAGAAGCTGCCGATGACATCTGTTATACCATTATAGACTTTGAAGACGGAATCAATTTGGGCTTAGTATCTGAAGATTTTGCTTTAGAATATCTAATCAAATTGGTGAAAGATACTATCGACATTGCCAAGTATCAGACTCTTACTACAAAAGAAGATAGGATTAGTTATTTGCGTGCCTTGGCTATTGGAAATCTTATTAATGATGCCGTTCGCATCTTTATTGAAAATGAAGAAGATATCTTACAAGGAAAATTTCCTTATGCTTTAACGGACAAAAGCAAATACAAAGCACAAATTGATGACATCATAAATCTAAGCGTAAAAAACATTTATCAAAGCCGAGAAGTAATTGAAAAAGAGATTTCTGGCTATCAAATGATAAATAATCTATTGGACAAATTTATCACTGCATTCAACAATAATTACGAAGGTAAGGCGTCTAATTATGATAAGTTAGTTTTAAAAATACTGCCCGAAAAACACCACCTTGAAAAAGAGAACTTATACGAAAGATTACTCCATATTTGCCATTTCGTTTCCATGTTAACCGATGGAAAGGCACTGATTTACAATAAAATAATTTCTTCATAAATCCTTAATATTTGTCTAGAATTGTTAAATAAATTGTTTTTACTTTAAAAATAAATTATGTTTGCCCTTACAAACTAAATTACAACACTTAATCATTATGAAAAAAATTACATCCTTAGTGATGCTTTTGTTTACCATTTTGAGTTTTTCTCAGGATATTAATGGAAAAATTCAAACCTATTTAAACGAAAACAAAGAAAAATTAAACCTTTCCAATCTAGACATTAACGATTGGATTGTTGAAAGTACTGGAAATTCAGAAAGTACTGGAATCGACAACTATTTTATCAAACAACGCTACCAAGGTATTGAAATTTTTAGAGCTGTTACCAACGTATGGGTAAAAAACAACGAAGTAATTGATGCTAAAAGTCGTTTTGTAGCTAATTTAGCTATTAAAGTAAATACTTCTACTCCTTCCCTTTCTGCAATTGATGCTGCTGGAAAAGCCTTTACACACTTCAATATTACGTCAAAGTATCCATTTCAAGTTCTTGAAACGATAAGCGCAAATAAATACAAAATCAATAATTGTGATTTGACAGAAGACCCTATTGTTGCGCAATTAGTATTTCAACAAATGAAAACTGGAAGTTTGAGACTAGCTTGGGACTTGACTTTTTATACATCGGATTATAATCATTTATGGAGCATTCGAATTGATGCTACTAACGGAACTATTTTAGAACAAAATGATCAAACAGTATCATGTAGTTTTAAAAGAAATTCTTCATTTTCAAATACTAGTGCAAATAAATTTGTGTCTTCATTTTACAAACCAGCAGTATCACCTTTACAAGTGCAATCTGGAACATATAATGTAATCCCTTTCAGTTATATTAGTCCTGACCACAGTCCTTTTGTAGCAATTGCAAATCCTGATAATGCTACAGCCTCCCCTTATGGATGGCATGATACCAACGGAGTTGCTGGTGCAGAATATACCGTAACAAGAGGAAATAATGTATGGGCTCGTTCTGATTATGGCGGGGTAAATCCAACAACGGCATCAACGGTTTCAACAGCCAATGGATTTGCACCTGATGGAGGTGCTAGTTTAACCTTTAATTTTCCTTATGCTGGAAAATCAGTATCTGCACAAACATCTATTAGTGCCGCTTGTACTAACTTATTTTACATGAATAATATTGTTCATGATGTATGGTACCAATACGGGTTTAATGAAGCCAATGGAAACTACCAACAAAACAATTATGGAAAAGGTGGAACTGCAGCTGATTATGTATATGCTGATGCTCAAGATGGTTCAACTGCAGCGACTCCAACATTAGACAACTCAAATTTTTCTGCACCAGTTGACGGACAAAAAGGAAGAATGCAAATGTATTTATGGGACATCCAAAAAGTGACTAACCCTCTTTTTGTTGTAGCTCCAACTGCAGTTGCAGGAAATTATAATTCAAGACAAAATGGTTTTTCACCTGGACATGTTGATTTGCCTATTGCTCCTTCTGCAATACAATCAAATCTTGTTATCTTTGATGATGGAACGGCTGATCCAGGAGCACCTGATAATTCAGATGCTTGTACAGCTGCAGTTAATGCTGCTGCAATCAGTGGTCATGTTGTTTTAATAAGAAGGTCTTTAGCGGCTGCAGATGGAGGTAATCCTTGTAATTTTACAGTGAAAATAAAAAATGCTCAATTAGCTGGGGCAACAGCAGTAATTGTTTCTAACAATATTGATGTATTAGACGCTAATAATAATCCTATTGATGTTCCTATTGGAATGTCAGGAGCTGATGCAACGATAACTATTCCTGCAATTGGTGTGTCTAAAATAGTTGGTGATATGCTTTATGCGCAATTGGCTGCTGGTGTTACTACGGTAAAATTACAATTACCAGCCGACTACCAACCTTTCGTGAATAGTGATGGTGATTTTGATAATAGTATTATTGCTCACGAATTTGGTCATGGAATTTCTATTCGTTTAACAGGAGGAAGAAACAATTCAAGTTGCTTAAATAACACAGACCAAGCGGGTGAAGGTTGGTCTGACTGGTTCGCTTTAATGCTACAATTAAAACCTGGCGATGTAGCTACTACTCCTCTAGGAATGGCAACTTTTGTGGTAAACGAACCAACAACAGGGGCAGGAATAAGAGATTATCCATATACTACTGATATGACAGTAAATCCAATGACGTATTCGTATACTAATAATTATCAATATACTGATACAAGCGGTAATATTCAAACTGAAATTCACGGAACAGGTTCTGTTTGGACAACAGTTTTATGGGATTTAGCTTGGGCTTATATTGCTAAATATGGGTATGATAATAATAAATATACTGGAACGGGTGGTAACAATAAAGTAATGCGATTAGTGTTAGATGCTTGTAAATTACAACCTTGTAGCCCTTCTTTTATCGATTCAAGAGATGCTATTATAGCAGCTGATCAAGCTACAACTGGAGGTAAAGACTATTGTATGATTTGGCAAGTTTTTGCTAATAGAGGCTTTGGTATCAATGCTTCTGCTGGAGATACTAATGTTGGTAACGACCAAGTACAAGATTTTACACAGCCTACTATTGGAACAACTCCAGCGACAGGTTCAAATTGTACTTTAAGTGTGGACTACTTCGACAATCAAAATAAAGATTTGTTTAGAGTATATCCTAATCCAACAAATGGTGACTTAAACGTCAGAATTAACAGCTATGTGGGTAAAGTAAACATTCAAGTGATTGACATCAACGGAAGAATAGTAAATGAATACAGAAACGAAGATTTCAATGTTGAAAAATCTTTGAACTTAAATAGTCTTCAAACTGGAGTTTATATCCTAAAAGTAACAGGAGATTCATTGAACTTCACACAAAAAATAATGAAAAACTAAAATCATCTTAATTTAGTTATAGAAAATCCAAATCGAAAGGTTTGGATTT
>CAIRMK010000482.1 GCA_903879645.1 uncultured Bacteroidota bacterium | reverse complement strand
TGTATATTTAGCTTTGTATTATTGCTGCTATTACTTGAATCTTCTGTTAAATCAGTTGCGTTAGACGATAATTGCTGCTGCATTGATTGTGCAATGTTAGATGATGACGAGCCTGAGGTTGTGTTTTGTTTTGTGTTAAAAGTCTTTAATTCTGTTTTTCAAATATATAAATTATTCTTATAGCTATTTAAAAGACTTTTACTGCTTATTTTATTATTTGAAGGGGGATTTAATGGGTATTAAAAAAGGTTGTTGAAAGTATCAACAACCTTTTTTGGTTTGGGTTAGTTACCTCGTGAAGGGATTTGCGAGATAGCGGAGAAGTCTTTGACAGTTAGCACCCTTTTGTAGGTAATGTATTAATTCCTAACGCACCGAACCGCATAACCTGAATTCCAATTTTCATAACTATTGTATAAATTGGCAGCGTCATTGGATATAATGAAAATGTAAGAGGTGGGAAAACCAGTTGGAACTGTGCGGTTGAATGTCCAAAAAACACTTTTGATACCAATTGATTGAAATTGTCCATCATAAGTGCGTTGACCGCTTGGTACTGCTGTAAAACCGCTGCTGTTGTCAGCACCTGCGTTAGGAGCTAACCAATGTGTAGTCCCTGTTTCTTTCATTTTCCCTCCTGCAACAGTTGATCCGCCTAAAAAAGTGCTTAAAGTAGTCCATTCGACATCAGTAGGAATGTGCCAACCGATTGGGGCAAGTTGTTTGCGTAGCGCTGGGTTATTTTCCGATGCGGAATCATATATTCCTGCAACTGCATACCAGTTGTATAATTTTCCATAAACAGGTCCGTTTGCAGTATCGTTTAGGTAATAACACCAGGCGCCTGAAATCATGTTACCCCAAGCAATTGGATCAGTTACTTGTGGAATGGGTGTTCCATCGGTGTAGGTTGTTACGTCAAGATTTTTAGTAGACCATACTTGAGTGCCAATTGTAACGTGTTGTAAGTTTACAGTAGGTCTTGCAAAGGTTATACTATCTAAATCGGCTGGTTTAATAGAGCGTTTTTCCAGTAGCAATCCTCCTTTCCAAAAATAGATGGAATCATTTTGAGCATGTAATGGGTTAGATATTACTAAAAGTAGTAGGCTTATTAAAAAATATAAATTTTTCATAGTTTATTGTTTTATAAATTTAATGGTTTGCGTTTTGTTGTTGGCAGTTATTTTGCATAAGTAAATTCCTTTTGGTAAGCTAGAAACTTCTACTTTTTGTTCATTGTCACTAATTGAGTTTTGCTCCAACAACAGACGTCCTTCTAATGAAATGATTTCAAGGTGGGAAATGGTTAGTGTTTTGTCTGCATTAGTTATATACAATGTATTAGATACAGGGTTTGGATATAGATAAAAACTATTTTTAACTAATTCGTTTGATGTCGTTGCTAAAGATAGGTCAGTAAAATTGAAATAACGTAAACTAGAAAGTGCAAATGTGCCGTTAGCACCCGTTGAATTGTTTACTAAAAGATTTCCACCCGAAAATGTAAAGTTCTTGATGTTTGCTACTGGATAAGATGTTTGGAGCCCTGTCTTAGCGCGGAGATATAAAGTCTGCGCTTTACTGTTTGAAAAGACAATTGCAAAAAGAAGAAGTAAAACTATTTTTTT
>CAIRMK010000481.1 GCA_903879645.1 uncultured Bacteroidota bacterium | reverse complement strand
TTCTACATATGAAGTTATTGTTTGCGCCCCGACATTTCCTGGTACAGAAACAAGGCTTGCTTCAAATAATTTAATTTTTTTAACTTGCATTATAACTTTGTTTTCTGTTTCTATCATTTCATAATCGTCGTGAGAAAACTCACCCCAAAATGAAATTTTTGATATTGTACCATCTTGAACCTTTTCCCAAATATCATTTTCGGTATTTGATAAAACCATTTTCATCAAAAGTCCTTTATCGTCAATATCCGTTTCTACAATAGTTCCAATGGGTCTTTCTTGATTATGATTAAACAATACAGTGCTATATTTTAATAAGTCATCTTTTGCTCCTTCCAATGCTTCACGAGTTATTTGCAAAGTATCTCCATTTGTAAAAACATCATAAGTTGTTACATAGCCAACTATTACTCTTTTTTCGGATTTCCCATTCTTTTTAGAATTTCTAGTTGTTAATTTTGATTCTTTAATTGTTAAATCAAAATCAAAAGAATTTTTTGATTTCTTACGAAGTTGTCCATAGCAAACCGCGAGGCGTTGCTCTTGACTTTCAAATTCATCTTTGATAGACTCCATACATCGTGAGATGAAGTCTTTTTTAGATTCGTCTTCTTTTTTAGTAGGCAATGGCATTTTATTGTGTAATATATTATTATATATTTTAAAACTATGTTTACAAAATAATTATAATTGTTCTAATGCGAATTTTTCTCCCATTACTCTGAATTTTTCTAAATAATATAAATCGTCTTTTAACTCGATTGCTTTTTTCTTAACATCTTTTTTAATAGATTCGGGAGTTGCTTTTGCGGGTTTTTTATTTTTATCAAAAATAGTTTTTTTACCTATTTCAAATGCTTTAAGAGCATCTGTTCCATCGTCTGTTTTAACTTCTAATCCAAGAACTTTAGCAACCTGAAGAACAAGAGAATTAGCAAAAGCAGGAGTAATAACTTCTGGATTTTTACCAATAAGAGTTTTAAACACATCAATAAGAGTTCCATTGACCTCATCTTTCAAAGGCATCAATTTAATCTTAGGATAATTTCCAGTTCCAAAATTCCAATCAATCAAAGGAGCGATTGCCCATTGATTAAGAGTATCTTCCATCGTGGTCATCACATTCTGAAGCATCTGAACAATAAACAAGGATTGCGCGTCATATCCGCTACCATAAGGATATGCGTAGGTAGATTTGGTTCCGAGTTGCATTGCTTGTGTCAAAGTAGACAAACAAATTTGTGCGTCGTGATGTTCTATTAATTTCAAAACATCATACCCACTCGCGGGTGCTCTATCAACTTCCAATTCAAACCCAGAAGGGAGAGTAACACGAGAATTTACGCCAATGCTATCAACTGCTTCTTCGGCGGCGGTTATTTCTGTATCTGACGTTGGTTTTGATAATTTTAAAATTTTTAAACCAACCGCATCCAATTCTGCTTTTTTATGAGCTAAATAATAAAGTTTATGTTTTTTGTCGTAGTGATAATAAGCAGTTTTTAAAATAGATTCTCCATAAAGAGGATGTCTTTCTTTCTGAAAAGTAAATAATATACATTTTTCAGGAGGAATTGTAACATCAACTAATTTAGAACCAAACATAGCCACTTGATGTGCGCCATTAAACCCACCATTATCATCTACACAAAGACTTAAAGTAGAAGAATCTCTTGTTGCTAATTTTCTCCATCCAATCTTACCTTTATATTTTCCTTCTTTAATTATACGAGGAACTTTTTCATATACACGAAATCCTTCAAATATTGCTCTTGTCATATCCGCAATAACAAAAGAAATAGGAGTAGACATACCCCCCGAAAATTCTGGTTTTGTAAAAACGGTTTCTATAAAATCTCTCTCTCCTTTGTCATTTTCACTTGGAAGTATTTTTATAGAAGTGGATTGAATTGGCATAGAAAACAATCGAGTGATTGCTTTTATCGTGCCATCGGTATCCTGCATTTTTATGTATGTTGAAACATTTATATCATCTGGTCGCTCTTCCTCATCGTATGTTCCTATGGTGGTTGATGTTCTCACACCAATTTCTTGTAACATACCAGAAAGCGACATTCCCTTCGTTCTCTCTGAATTTCTTTTTGCGGGCGTTTTTGTTTTTTTACCAAAAAAGGATAAGATTGACATGTATAAAAATTCAATTATATTA
>CAIRMK010000480.1 GCA_903879645.1 uncultured Bacteroidota bacterium | reverse complement strand
TTTCTTCGCGCCATTTGTAGCAGAAAGTAACATTCAATTAGGAATTGAATGTAAAGAAAAAATCGATATTTCGGTAAACAATACAATTATGATAATTGGGGAGATTATTCAAATTTATATTCCAGAAGATTGTTTGCATAATGATGGATTTATCGATTTAGAAAAAGCCAACACCATCACCTGTTCGGGTTTAGACAGTTATCATAAAACCATTCAATTAGACCGATTAAGCTACGCAAAACCCGATAAAGAAATTACTTCATTACTTCAAAATTGAATAAAAAAGCAATCAATATTGTGTGGTTCAAACGTGATTTGCGTTTTGTAGATCATGAGCCTCTTTTTTTAGCACAACAAGAAGACATTCCTATTTTGCTACTTTATTTTTTTGAGCCATCTGTGATGTCTTATGATGATTCAGATGTGCGTCATTGGCGTTTTATTTATGAGTCCATTCAAGAAATGCAACCTAAGTTGACTACAGTTTCGACACAATTATATGTTTTTCACAACGAAGTTTTAAATGTTTTTGAAGAATTAGTAAAAGAGTATGAGATTAAAGCTGTTTTTTCGCACCAAGAAATTGGCAACAAACTCACTTTTGATAGGGATATTGCCATGCAGTCTTTTTTTGATTCCCATCAAATTCGCTGGAAGCAATCCCAAATGCACGGTGTTATTAGAAGATTAAAATCCAGAAGCAATTGGGACAAACGATGGGAACAAGTGATGCGTGATGTACCCAAAATAATTGATTTAACTGAATTGAAATTTGAAAATTTAGCGCCTCATTTTTATGATGAAGTAAAAGGAAGCGAACTTCCAAAAGAAATCACAACCCGCAATGAAAACTTCCAACAAGGTGGTGAATATTGGGCTTGGCGCTATCTGGATAGTTTTGTAAAAGAACGCTACGTAAATTACAGCAAACACATATCCAAACCCAGCTTAAGCCGAAAAGGGTGTAGCCGATTATCTCCCTATTTAACTTATGGAAACATTTCTATGCGAATGGTCTATCAATACACCAATCAGCATTATGAAACGTCTAAAAATAAAAGAGCGATGTTGAATTTTGTTTCTCGATTGCATTGGCATTGTCATTTCATACAAAAATTTGAAGACGAATGCCAAATGGAATTTGAAAACGCAAATCGCGCTTACGATGGTTTAGTAAAACCTAAAAATGAAGTTTATATCAAAGCGTGGCAAGAAGGCAAAACCGGAGTTCCTATAGTCGATGCATGTATGCGATGCTTGGTAGCAACCGGCTACATCAATTTCAGAATGCGTGCTATGGTAGTTTCGTTTTTCACCTTTAATTTATGGCAAGATTGGCGCGAATTACATTTTCTAGCCCGTCAGTTTTTAGATTACGAACCCGGAATTCATTATCCGCAAATACAAATGCAATCAGGTACAACTGGAATTAATACGATCAGAATTTACAATCCAATTAAAAACTCCGAAGAACATGATTCAGAAGGAATTTTCATAAAAAAATGGTTGCCTGAATTGGCCCAAATTCCCGCAGCACTTATTCATGAACCATGGAAACTGAATCCTATTGAACAACAATTTTATAATTGTGAAATTGGTAAGGATTATCCGTTTCCTATTGTAGATATTGAAGAAACGCGTAAACGAGCTAGCGATATCGTTTGGAGTTTCAGAAAGAAAGAGGAAGTGAAAGAAGAAGGAGCAAGAATCTTGAAAAAGCACGTGAGCAATCCTAATAAACCTAAAAATGCAAGGAGTAAAAAAACAAAATCTTCCCAGTAAAATCTGTGTTGTTTGCCACAAACCGTTTACCTGGCGAAAGAAATGGGAAAAAGTGTGGGACGAAGTAAAATATTGTAGTGATAAATGCAGAAGAACATAAAGAAATTATGAAAACGACTATTGTTTGGTTTAAAACCGATTTACGATTGCACGATAACGAAACACTTATCAAAGCCATAGCGCAAAGCGATACCATTATTCCGGTGTATTGTTTTGACGAATCACAATTTGTCGTTACCGATTTTAGTTTCCAAAAAACAGGAAGTTTTAGAGCGCAATTTTTAGTAGAATCAGTCCTTGATTTGGATAAACAATTGAGAGCGATTGGTTCGGGATTGGTAGTGGTAAAGGGAAAACCTGAAGTAGAAATTCCAAAAGTAGTAGCACTTTACAAAGCCAATAAAGTAGTAGCAAAACGTGAGGTTTCCTATGAAGAACGTCAAACCGAAACCTTGGTGCAAGCAGCGCTTTTTAAAATAAAATGTGAGTTTGAATCCTTCAGCACCAGTACCTTATACCATGCCGAAGATTTGCCGTTTTCCATAAAAGATATTCCCGATGTATTTACCAGTTTCAGAAATAAAACGGAAAAAGACGCTGTGATTAGACCTTCTTTTAATGAACCACTTCAAATAAAATCGCCTACAATTGAGCCAATAGTAGTACCAACATTGGAGGAATTAGGAGTACCCTTTCAACCTATAGATGCAAGAGCTGCGATTATTTTTAAAGGAGGTGAAACCGAAGCGATCGCAAGAGTAAATCATTACTTTTTTGAAAGTAAATGCATATCGGTTTACAAAGAAACCCGAAACGGATTGGTAGGTGCCGATTATTCATCCAAATTTTCAGCTTGGTTGGCATTGGGATGCATTTCGCCCAGATTTATTTATCAAGAATTAAAGAAATACGAACAAGAATTTGTCGCTAATGAATCAACGTATTGGCTGGTCTTCGAACTGTTATGGCGTGATTATTTTCGATTCATGATGAAAAAATACAACGTCAAATTTTTCCAACAAGCCGGAATTCAAAACAAAGGGATTCCTGTAAACAAACACAATACGCACCAATTACACCAATGGATAAACGGTGAAACAGGAGTTGACTTTGTTGATGCCAACATGTTAGAACTAAAACTCACTGGATTCATCAGCAATCGTGGTCGTCAGAATGTGGCGAGTTATTTATGCAACGATTTGAAACTCGATTGGCGTTTTGGAGCCGTGTATTTCGAGCAACAATTAATTGATTACGATGTGTCTAGCAATTGGGGCAATTGGGCGTATTTGGCCGGCGTAGGCAATGATCCAAGAGGCAATCGCTATTTCAATGTTGAAAAACAAGCATCAGATTATGATAAAAATAAAATCTACAGGAATTTATGGTTAAATTCCTAAAAATTATTGCAAAACTCTCTTTATATTTGCATAATTAATAATATTCTGATGGATAAAATATTCAACAATACAGAAGTTGCTTTCTCCTTAAAAAGCGACACCGAATTAGATAGAGCCTATTTCCTTTTCAAAATGATTGCCAGTGAACCTTTAGTTAGAATAGGAACAGCAGTGACCAATTTTGCTCTAAAAGCCCATTTACCAGTTGACGGATTAATCAGAGCTACAGTGTTCGACCATTTTTGTGGTGGTGTAAACGAGTTAGACTGTCTTTCGGTAGTGGATAAATTATATACTAAAGGCGTTTCCTCAGTTTTAGATTATTCTGTGGAAGGCAAAGAAGAAGAAGCTCAATTTGATGCGGCTTTAGAAATGACGTTAAAAACGATTGAATTTGCTAAAGAACGTCAAGCAATTCCTTTTGCGGTTTTCAAACCAACCGGTTTAGGAAGATTGGATTTATATACCAAAGTAGGAGAGAAGCAAGCACTTTCAAGCGAAGAGCAAGTGGAATGGAATAAAGTTGTGGAGCGTTTTGAATTGGTTTGTAAAACGGCTCATGATAAAAATGTAGCGTTATTAATCGATGCAGAGGAAAGTTGGATGCAAGATGCAGCCGATGATTTGATAGAAGAAATGATGCGCAAGTACAACAAAGAAAAAGTAATTGTGTTCAGTACGTTGCAAATGTACCGTTGGGATCGATTGGATTATCTAAAAGCATTGCATGAAAAAGCCAAAACAGAAGGGTTTTACATCGGAATGAAACTTGTTCGTGGTGCCTACATGGAAAAAGAGCACGAAAGAGCTAAAGAAAAAGGCTATGCAACACCAATCTGTGCTTCTAAACAAGCGACCGATGACAACTATGATGCAGCAGTAGATTACATGATGAAACATATTGATACTATGGCAATCTTTGCAGGAACGCATAACGAAGAAAGCTCATACAAGTTAATGGAAATGTTGAAAGCTAACAATATTCACATTAGTGACCCTCGTATTTGGTTCGGACAATTGTATGGAATGAGTGATAACATCAGTTATAACTTAGCGGCTCACGGATATAATGTGGCTAAATATTTACCTTTCGGACCGGTTCGTGATGTGATGCCGTATTTGATTCGTCGTGCTGAAGAAAATACTTCAGTAGCTGGGCAAACCAGTAGAGAATTGAATTTACTGAAAACAGAACGAGAACGTAGAAAGTTGAAATAGATAGAACACTATCACTATAAAAAACGCAAATTAATCATGCTGTTAATTTGTGTTTTTTTTGTTTTTAATCCTAATACTCACTAAACTGCAAGTTACTCAAATTCTTATAAATACCATTTTCTATCTCAAGGAGTTCTTTGTGGGTTCCTTGTTCTGCAATTCTTCCATCGTTAAGCACTAAAATAGCATCCGCACTTCTAATAGTAGAAAGTCGGTGAGCAATGATAATACTGGTTCTACCTTGCATTAAATTCTCCAAAGCTTCTTGCACCAATTTTTCACTTTCACTGTCTAATGACGAGGTAGCTTCATCTAATATCAAGATGCTTGGGTTTTTCAATAACGCTCTTGCAATAGCAATACGTTGGCGTTGTCCACCAGACAATTTGATACCACGCTCACCCACCAAAGTATCAAACTTTTCAGGGAAACCGTTTACGAAATCAAAAGCATTAGCTTGTTTGGCAGCCAATAAGATTTCTTCTTCAGTAGCGTTGGGTTTTCCATAAGCAATGTTTTCTCTAATGCTTCCACCAAATAAAATCACATCTTGCGGCACAATACTCATATTGCCACGAAGATTTTCCAAATCATAATCGTAGATGTCTTTATCATCAATCAAAATCTGTCCGCTTTCAATATCATAAAAACGCAGTAGGAGCGAAGAGATAGTCGATTTACCAGCACCACTCGGACCCACAATAGCAATCTTCTGACCATGATTGGCGGTGAAATTGACATCTTTCAATACTTGTACTTCTGGTCGTGATGGATAATGAAACGCCACATTTTTAAAGGTGACATTCCCTTGTATTTTTTCATTCGATAGATTTTGCTTTGAGTTTATCTTTTCTGGAGTTTCTTCTAATAATTCAAAAACGCGTTCGGTAGCACCCACAGCTTTTTGTATTTGAGTATACAACTCAGCAATCCCTCCCGAAGAAGCACCCACATACGTAGAATACAACACAAACGAAATTAAATT
>CAIRMK010000479.1 GCA_903879645.1 uncultured Bacteroidota bacterium | reverse complement strand
TTAGATTTTATTTTATATCAATTGATTAAATCATAATAGCTATTGCATTATGATTATACTTTTGTTGAAGTATATAAAATAGTTAAAAGAATAATAACGTAAAAACCTGTGCCTAAAGAAAGTAATATGACTTTTCTTTTTTTTAGTATTCCATTTGAGCTAGAGAAAATTTCATTACCAGTAAATGATACTATAATAAGAAAAACAAAAGGTGCGAAAACGAAGAAAGCACAATCTTTCAAAAAATCAGTTACCTTATATTCTTTGTTTTTCATGTTTTATAATTTTTTGTATTTTTTTCAATGTTCATATCTGTAAAATTACCAAAAGTTAATTAACTTCTTTAAAAAACTTTACCACCTTTGCAATCAAATAAATTACAATGAAACTAAATCCCAAAAACGGTATTGATCAATTGCTTTTTGGCATGAAGCAAAAAGATGTTATAGGTTTATATGGAACTCCCGATAAACAATTTGAAGATGATGATAGTAATATCATTTTTTTATACAACCAAGCTAAACTACGTCTCACCTTTTATGAAGACGAAGATTTTCGATTGGGCTACATTATTACTTCAAATCCAGCAGTGACTTTGTTGGATAAAAATGTGATAGGCAGAAACGTAACAGCACTTAAGCAAGAGTTGCCATTTAAAACTTGGGAGCAAGAAGATTTTGATTCGACCGAAAATCACTTCAACGAAAGTAATTGGTTGATTTTGCAATCCGAATTTGATGTCGTTATTCGCGTAGAAATTGGTGCAATTATCAACGACAACGACGAATTCGCTTGGAAGTTTTTTTAATGTTTTTAATTCGGTTACATTTGATACGATGAATTGGAAAACTCATATTAAAAGTTATCAGTCGTATTTAAGAATTGAAAGGGGATTATCAAAGAATACGGTAGATAATTACACTTTTGATATAGAGCGTCTTTGTTTATTTCTAGAAGAAAATAAAATGGATGTTTCTCCATTAAAAATTACAGAAGAAGCCGTTCAACAGTTTATTTATGCTGTATCGAAAGAAGTAAATGCCCGTTCACAAGCCCGGATTATATCGGGTTTAAAAAGTTTTTTTTCGTATTTAATCTTTGAAGATTATCGAAACGATAATCCTATGGAATTAATCGAAGCACCACGATTGGGTAGAAAATTACCGGATACTTTATCTATTCAAGATATAGATGCTCTTATTGGTGCTATTGATTTGTCTAAAGAAGAAGGAGAGCGAAATCGAGCCATGTTGGAAACATTATATGGATGTGGATTGCGGGTCACGGAATTAACAACACTTAAGATTTCAGATTTATTTTTTGAAGAAGGATTTATTAAAATTACGGGTAAAGGAAACAAGCAACGATTTGTACCTATAAGTGAAGTCACTAAAAAATACATTGGTTTTTATCGACTAAAAAGAAATACTCTTCCCATACAAAAGGGACATGAAGATACTTTGTTTCTTAACCGGAGAGGAAGACAATTGACCAGAGCTATGATTTTTACCATCATAAAAGATTTAGCTGTAAAAATAAATCTCAATAAATCAATTAGTCCACACACCTTTAGACATTCCTTTGCGACTCATCTGCTAGAAAATGGTGCTGATTTAAGATCTATTCAACTAATGCTAGGTCACGAATCAATTACTACTACCGAAATTTATGTGCATTTGGATAGGAAGCATTTGACACAGGTAATGAATACTTTTCATCCTAGAAATAACGATTTATCCTAAAATTATTACTGAAGTCGTTTAAACTTTTTTTAATTGGCTGTAAAATTGTCTTTTTATCCCATAGTTCATCTTTTTTTAATCCGTAGCGCTGCTATGCAGTAAAAAAAGGCTAAAATTTGAAACAAAAATCCTAATTTTTCGCTTCAATCAAAAAAGTTTAAACGACTTCACTTATCGTTTTCTATAATCACCTTTAGGAGTATGGGTAATTTTTGGAGTCACTTTTGGAAAACTGGCTTCTTCTGTTTTGCTTGAAGGCTCAATCAATTGGTTCAGTTCTTTAATTTCTTCTTCCGTAAGATTGCGAAAACGACCTAAAGGAACATCTAAGGAAATATTGATGATTCTAGTTCTTTTTAAAGCAGTAACTTCATAATCTAAAAACTCACACATTCTTCGAATTTGTCGGTTCAATCCTTGGGTAAGTATAATTCTAAAGACATATTTGCTTATTTGTTCCACCTTGCATTTTTTGGTTACCGTTTCCAAAATAGGAATTCCGTTTGCCATCCTTTCAATAAATCTATCCGTAATGGGACGATTTACTGTCACAATATATTCCTTCTCGTGGTTGTTTCTCGCTCTAAGAATTTTGTTTACAATATCGCCGTCGTTGGTCATAAAAATCAGTCCTTCACTTGCTTTGTCCAATCGTCCAATAGGGAAAATACGTTCGGGATAATTAATATAATCAACAATATTATCGCGAACATCAAGATTAGTGGTACATTCAATGCCTGGTGGTTTATTAAACGCCAGATATATTCGATTTTTATTACTTTCACGAATTAATTTTCCATCCACACGAACTTCATCATCCACACTTATTTTAGTACCCATTTCTGGAACGATACCATTAATTGTGACTCTACCTTGCTCAATCAGTTTATCTGCTTCTCGACGTGAGCAAAATCCTGTTTCAGATAAAAATTTATTAATGCGTGTGAGGTTTTCTTCCATGTTGCAAATATAGGAAATTAGATGTCAGATTATAGAAAGCAAATTTTAGATTTCAAGTTTGGAAAGATTTTAGAGAGAATTATTCTTCTATGAAATCAACAATACTTTGATACAGATTTTCATCGTGCATACTGTGCCCGAGCCCTTTTGTTTCCATGAATTTAGCAGCTTTCCAAGAATGGGCTATTTTTTTACCTTCTTCAAAAAGCACTACACTATCGTCAATATCGTGCGCAATAATACCTGAAATAGTATTGTTTTTTAAAAATAGTGAAGCCGAAAAATCATCTATCACAATAGTAAATCGTTGTTTAATATAAGTTAAAAATTGGTTTTGTATTTTTAAATTGAGTCCTAACATTTTGAAGTAATTTTCTAAAATCACCTTAAAATCAGAAGGAGCTCCAAGCAGAATTATTTTCTCAAAATTATGATTGTATATCGATTGAAAGTAGGCTATTGCATTTCCTCCAATGGAATGTCCAATTACTATGCTTGGATTGTATTTTTGAACCACTTGATCAATAAATTCGGCATAGATTGGAACGTTGAATTCTTTTCCACTACTCATTCCATGGGCAGGACCATCAATGGCAATGATTGTTTTGTTCGTTTTTTTTAGATAGGGCAATAATTTTTTCCAACGAGAGGCATTACTTTCCCAACCATGAACTAAAAGAATTATCTCTTCATTTCCCTTCCAAATATAGGTTTGAATTTGATGTTCTTTAAAAAAATAAGTTTGATGTTCTGCTTTTTGTAATGTTTTAGGAATTTTAACGGGGTCGATTTTTCCTTTCCTTGGTTCACTAAAAAACATATAGGCAATGGCAAAAGCTTTTTTGGGAGCTACATAACTTAAAATGTTTATGTAAGCTCCAATACTTTTGGCTAGACAATATTGAATGATTTTTGACATAAAAAAATCCCGAGATTATCGGGATTTAAGATATTACATTTTTGCGAATATTTTTTCCATTTTTTCTCTTTCTTCCTCAGCAAGAGAAGCATCTACTAAAATCCTTCCTGAATGCTCATCAGTAATGATTTTCTTTCTCGCTGCAATTTCAACTTGAATTTGTGGAGGAATAGTAAAGAAGGAACCAGCAGAAGCACCACGTTCAATAGAAACAACTGCTAAACCATTTCTTACGCTAGAACGAATTCTTTTGTAAGCAGCAAGCAATCTCTCTTCAATTAACTCTTCAAATTCAGCAGATTTAAGTGTCAAGAAAGTTTCTTCTTTTTGTGTCTCAGACATAATGTCGCTTAACTCCGCTTTTTTATGTTTTAAATGCGTTGTTTTTTGCTCTAATTTCTCTTTAGAATTAGCTACAACTTCTTTTTTGTGTTCTGTAGAAGCTTTTAACTCTTTTATTTGTTTTTCAGCTAATTGAATTTCTAGTTCTTGAAATTCAACTTCTTTTGTCAAAGAGTTAAACTCTCTATTGTTACGAACATCTTTTTGTTGTTCGGTATATTTTTTTATTGCTGATTGATGGTTTTCAATCGCATTCTTTTTGGCTTTAATACTATCTTCGATAGTTACTAAATCAAGTTGTAGTTTTTCTAAACGAGTAGTCAAACCAGCTACTTCATCTTCAAGATCTTCCACTTCTAAAGGTAGTTCACCTCTTACATTTCTAATTTCGTCAATTCTGGTATCGATAATTTGTAAATCGTAAAGCGCTCTTAATTTTTCTTCAACGCTCAATTCTTTTGTAGTAGCCATATTTTATAAGTACTTAACTGGATTTGTATTTTCTTCTGATAAAACGATTGCAAAATTAGTAATTTTTTCCTTAAGAAAATCAACAATATAATTTTTTGTATATCTTTCGCTTTCAAAGTGACCAATATCAGCCAAAACTATTTGATTTTCAGCTTCGTAAAAGTTATGGTATTTCAAATCAGCGGTTAAAAACATAGTCGCTCCTGCTTGAATTGCGTTTTTAATTGCAAAGCTCCCTGACCCCCCTAGAACCGCTACTTTACTAACTGATTTTCCTAATAATGCAGAATGACGAATCCCCCCGCATTGCATTTTGTCTTTTACAAAGGTTAGAAATTCTGTTTCTGAAATTGGATTTTCGAGTTCTCCAATCATTCCCAAGCCTATATTTTGATGTGTGTTTTGTAAATCATATATTTCGTAAGCGACTTCCTCATACACATGGTTGACAAATAATGTTTTGAGTATTTTATTTTGTAAATGTTTCTCAAAAGTTACTTCTATCTTGATTTCAGGAGCCTCAACAAATTCAAATCGTTCACCAATTTCAGGATTGCTATTTTCATTACCCATATAAGTTCCAATACCTTGTGAGTTAAAACTACAATCTTCATAATTTCCAATTTTTCCAGCACCCGCATCAAACAAGGCATTGCGAACTTGCTCTACATTTTCTGGAATGGTATAAGTTACCAATTTCTGAATGAAATTTTGTTTTGGTACTAGTACCTTTGTTTTTTTTAATCCTAAGGCATCACAGAAAATTTTGTTGACTCCATTTTTATGATTATCCAAAGCAGTGTGAATAGCATAAATAGCAATATCATTTTTAATCGCTTTTAAAATGGATCGCTCTACATAATTCTTTCCTGTAATTTTTTTTAATCCTGAAAAGAGAATGGGATGAAAGCAAACCACTAAATTACATTTTTTAGTTATCGCTTCTTCTATAACGCTTTCCAAAGCATCATGACAAACTAATACGCCTGTAGCATCGCTTTCTTGGTATCCCACTAATAATCCTACATTGTCAAAATCTTCAGCATAAGCTAAAGGAGCCATCTCTTCTAGGAGGATAAGGATTTGTTTTATTTTCATAAATTTAAAATTTAATATCTAAAATTTAAGTTTCCCATTCATTTAAAGTTTCTTTAATTACCCAATCATTATTTACTTTTTCAAATAAGAAATAGCACCCATAATTGTGTTCGATATTTCGGTAAAAGGCGACTTTTACTAAGCAATATTTTTGCGCAAAATACATGGGCTTGCTAACAATCATTAATCGTTGATTATTGTCGTTAAAGCGTTTAGAAACTTTATGAAATTCATCGTACGATAAGCAAGAGTTGACTTTGCTTTTTAAATATTGATTTTGATTCGTAAAAATTATGTTTAATTCTTTAGACCAATCTTCATTTAGTTGGTTGTTGATTTGCTTTTTAATTTCAACAGCATTCTGTTTTAATAAAGGACTTTTGTTAATGACTTCAAAAGTCTCTTCATTGTTTGGTGCTTTGTTACAATAAAAACTTAAGAACTGTAAACGATTTTTTACTATAACTTTTTCGTTTTGATAATATTTGCTCAATAAAATTTTAAGTATGGGAGTGTCCTGATTTTCTTGAGCGTAGCCTAGGTTAGCACACCAAATTAAGATAAAAAGAATTTTAAAATCAAACTTCATTTGTAAAATATTTTCTATCCAAAGATAAAAAAATGTTACTTTCGTACTATGATTATTTTAAGGTATTTACTTTTTCCTTTTGCAATTTTATATGGAATAATAACTTCCATTAGAAATATCCTTTTTGACAAAGGAGTTTTAAAGTCCTATCTATTTGATATCCCTATTATTGCTGTTGGTAATTTAAGCGTTGGAGGCACAGGCAAGACGCCTCAAATAGAATATTTAATTCGTTTACTCTCTCCAAAGTATACTGTAGCTACTTTAAGTCGTGGGTATAAAAGAAAATCGGAAGGTTTTGTTTTGGCAGATGTAAATTCCAATGCTGAAATTCTAGGTGATGAACCCTTTCAAATGCATCAGAAATTTCCAAATATAAATGTGGCTGTTGATGCTGATCGAAAAAATGGAATCGAGCAATTATTGTCTTTATCTGAAAAACCAAATGTAATTTTGCTTGATGATGCTTTTCAACATCGAAAAGTGAAAGCAGGGTTTTATATTTTGCTTTCGGCTTTCGACGATTTATTTTGCAATGATTTGCTGTTGCCTACAGGAAACCTTCGAGAAAGTAGGAGCGGAGCCAAAAGAGCAGATGTGATAATTATCACCAAATGTCCCAAAGATTTATCAGAAATTGCACAGGAAAATATTATCAAAAAGATGGGGTTAAATAGTCCCGTTTTTTTTAGTAGTATCGACTATGATGAAAAGGTTTATAACAAAAAAGAAAGTAAAAGTTTGACTGAAATAAAGAACTTAGATAAATTACTTTTAGCCGGAATAGCAAAGCCAGAGCCCTTTTTCTCCTATTTGCAAAACGGAAAAGATGTAAAAATGGTGTATCCTGATCATCATAATTTTACAGAAAATGATATAAAAGAAATAGAGAATAAAGCAAAAAACAATTTAATTATCACTACCGAAAAAGATTATGTGCGATTAGAAAAGAAAGATTTGAAATCACTTTTTTATTTGCCTATTGCAAGTAGTTTCCTTTCAAATGGTGATAATTTCGATAAAACAATTTTAAATTATGTGGGAACAAGTTCAAGAAACAGTTAATTATATAAAAGAGAAAACAAATTTTACGCCTGAATATGGTGTGATTTTAGGTTCCGGATTAGGAAGCTTTACAGATGATATTCTTATTGAATATACGTTGCCTTATACCGAAATTCCTAACTTTCCTGTTTCAACGGTTCAAGGGCATAAAGGTGCTTTAGTTTTCGGAACTATTGGAGATAAAAAAGTGGTAGCCATGCAAGGACGCTTTCATTATTATGAAGGCTATGATATGAAGCAAGTTACTTTTCCAGTAAGAGTGATGAAATATTTAGGTGTTACTAAACTAGTAGTCTCTAATGCTTCTGGAGGGGTGAATCCTAATTACGAAGTAGGCTCAATAGTTTTGATTACTGATCATATTAATATGATGCCAGAGCATCCACTTCGAGGGAAAAATGAGGATCGTTTCGGACCACGTTTTGTCAACATGAGTGAGCCTTATAGTAAAGCTATGATTGCCAAAGCAAAAACTATTGCAAAGGATAACAATATCATTGTACAAGACGGGGTCTATATGGGTTTGCAAGGGCCAACTTTTGAAACTTTGTCAGAATACCGTATGGTAAAAAACATTGGAGCTGATTGCGTTGGAATGTCTACAGTGCCTGAAGTTATTGTGGCGCGTCACATGGAATTAGAAACTTTTGGATTGTCTGTTATTACTGATATGGGTGATGAAGAAAACATTGAAGAAGTCAATCATGCTGAGGTATTGAAGGCAGCAGAAAAAGCCGAGCCTCATGTTAGAAAGTTGATAAAAGAATTAATACAACAATACTAAGCAAGCAGTTCTTATAAAAGATTATCCGCTATTATTTTATAGAATTTTTCAGGCTCAAATGGTTTGGTTAATACATCAGTCATACCATAAGATAACAGTAAATCCCGATTTTCATTTAGAGAAATTGCGGTCAATGCAATTATTGGAATAGTTTTATTGAACTCTCTAATTTGTTCTGTGGCTATGGTTCCATTAATTCCCGGTAAATGAACATCCATCAATACTAAATCAAAATTGTGTTCTCTTTTCAATAAGGTAACACAATCTTCACCATTATCTAGAATTTTACAATTAAGACCTCTATTTTCTAACATTCTTTTGGTAATCATTTGATTGATTTTATTGTCTTCCACAATAAGAATGTTTTTGTCTTGAGCTAGTATCTGATTTGTTTTTATATCTTCAATAGCAATCGTTGGAGCGATATTACTTACTTCAAACGGTAAAGTAAAAAAGAATGTAGTTCCCAATCCAACCTTACTATTCAGTTGGATGTCTCCGCCTAGAAGTTCTACCAATCTTTTTACAATCGCTAAACCAAGTCCAGTGCCGCCATATTTTCTATTAATTTCAATAGAACCTTGCGAAAAGCTATCAAAGATTTCACCCTGTTTGTCTTCTGGAATGCCTATTCCATTATCGGCAATTTGAAATAAAACATTTATATTGTTGTCTTCAATGTCAACTAGTTTCGCGGTAAGTTTTACATAGCCATCTTTGGTAAACTTCAGAGAATTATTTACCAGATTTATAATGATTTGAGATAGTTTGGTAGGGTCAAAAATTAAATTTTCGGGAATACTCTCATCTATATTTAAAATAAACGAATTGTTGTTTTCTTGTGCTATTTCTTTGAATGAGTTTTGAATATTCGCTAATTGTGTTTTAAAGTTGCAATTAATACTTTCTATCGGAATATTCTCTGATTCAATTCGGTTAATTTCTAAAATATCATTGATAAACGTAAGTAAGTAGTTTCCTGAAAACTGCAAAGAATTCAAATAATTCAATTGGCTTTGTTTAGGATTTTCTTCCAATAATAAATGCGTAATTCCATTGATAGCGTTTAATGGAGTTCGCAACTCATGACTAACCGTTGATAAAAATTCTGATCGTGCTTTACTGGCATTTTCAGCTTTTTCTTTAGCAATCTGTAGCTCATTATTCTTCTCTTTTAATAAGTTATTGGATTCTGTTCTTATGATATTGTTTTTATATAATGATAAACTTAAAAGCGACAAGATAGAGATTAAAGCAATGGCCAATATGCTTATCAACTTAGCGAAACTGTTGGCTTTTTGTTGACTTTTATTTTCCTTGTCTAACTGTTCAATTGTTTTTAATCGATCAGAATTCTTGAAAGAAGCAAAGTCCTCCGTACCAATTTTTTTATTATTTAATAGGGTAAGACTATCTTTTAGTTTAATATATTGTTTCAAGTAAGCATGAGATTTCTCAAAATTCATCGTTTTCTCATAGGCATCACTCAGAGCTAACGCTATATTTGCTTTTTGATTCAAATTATTTTTATCAGATGCCATAGCTCTAAATAAATAATTGATAGCTAAATTATATCGTTTATGATCGATTTCTATTTTACCAACTTGATATAATGCTTCCGACTTTGTTTTGTTAACATCGATGGTGTCTTGTTTGCTAATTATATTTTCAAATAATGGCATCGCTAAATCTATTCTGCCTTCTTCTTTATAAACAATCCCTTTTTGAAGATTAAGCATTTCAAGGGCACTATTTATTTTTAATTTTTGATAAATAATTCCGGCTTGATTTAAATTCTTCTCAGCCATAGTGAAATTATTACTTTTCATATAGCAAATGCCAATGCTATAATGGGTAAAAGCTTGTTGAGAGGAGGCAGGTAAAGTGCTGTAAATGGCAATGCTTTTTACTAAAACTGAAATAGCATCATTGTATTTTTTTAATTCTAAATAGATAGTTCCTAAATTGGAATAACTATCGGCAATTGCTTTTTGATTGTTCGTTTTAATGGCATAATCAATTGCTTTTTGAGAATACTGAAGGCAATTTTTATAATTATTAGTCTTTTTATTGAATTTAACTAATTCTATATAGTAATTAGTACTATCAATTCTCTTAAAAGGTTTTTTTTGAGAAAAGGATGTGATTGAGAAAAAGAAAAATAAAATAAAAAAATACTTCATACTAGCAGTAAACTTATTTTTTAAAGGTCTAAAATAGTTAAATTATTTTTGAATATAGAGAATCAGGTCAATTATTCTTGAAGAATATCCAATTTCATTATCATACCAGCCTACCACTTTTACCATTTTGTCAATAACAGAGGTCAGTTGTGCATCAAAAAGGCAAGAGTTTCTATTGCCTATTACATCTACAGAAACTATTGGGTCTTCAGTATAATCAAGAATTCCTTTGAGATTTGTTTCCGCGGCGTTCTTAAAGGCAGTATTAATTTCTTCAATGGTCACTTCTCGTTTTACATTAAAAGTAATATCCGTTAGGGAGCCATCAGGTACAGGTACACGAATCCCGCAGCCTCCAATTTTACCATCCAATTCAGGGAAAATTTTAGTCAATGCTTTGGCGGCTCCAGTTGTTGTAGGAACGATAGATTGACTGGCACCACGAGCACGACGCAAATCCTTATGAGGTTGATCATGCAAACTTTGATCGGTAGTGTAGGAGTGAACGGTAGTAATATAAGCTTGTGCAATACCACACAAATCATGAATAACTTTCATCATCGGAGCAGCATTATTAGTCGTGCAACTGGCATTCGAAATGATGGTTTCAGTCCCATCAAGTATCGTTTCATTAACGCCTAGAACAATAGTTTTTATTTCAGGAACTTCCGATGGCGCGGAAAGAATTACCTTTTTGGCACCCACTTCAACATGTTGATGTATGGCTTCAAAGGTTTTGTACTTGCCAGTAGCTTCTATGACGATGTCAATGTTGTTCCAATTGAGATTAGAAATCTCTTTTTCATGATAAAAGGCATACGATTTGTCAGCTACTATAATAGCCTTTTCATCATAAGAAACCTCATGAGGTAAAATGCCGTGAATGCTATCGTATTTTATCAAATGTGCCATCGTGCGATTATCGGCAATATCATTGATGGCAACCACTTCAATAGAAGGATGGTTGATCAGTAACCTAAACAGATTTCTTCCAATTCTTCCAAAACCATTGATGGCAATTTTTGTTTTCAATTTTTACAGTATTTTAATTTCGTGTTCAGTACCTCGTATTTAGTACCTCGTACTTATAAAATATGTTTTTGAGCATGATAAGAAGAACGCACTAAAGCACCACTTTCTACATGAAGGAATCCCATTTCTTTGCCAATTTTCTCGTACTTCTCAAATTGCTCAGGCGTGATGTATTCCTTTACTGGTAAATGCTTCTTGCTCGGTTGTAAATATTGCCCAATGGTGATAATATCTACATTTTGATTGCGAATATCTTGCATTGTTTCAATAACTTCAGCTTCTGTTTCTCCCAAACCTAACATAATACCCGATTTGGTTCTGCGAATCCCTTGTTGTTTTAAATACCGTAATACCTCAAGACTTTTGTCATATTTTGCTTGAATTCGAACCTCACGTGTCAATCTGCGAACGGTTTCCATATTATGCGAAACCACTTCTGGATTGGCTTCAACAATGCGGTCTATATTTCTAGTGTTTCCTTGAAAATCGGGAATCAATGTTTCCAAAGTAGTCTCAGGATTCATTCGGCGAATAGCTTCTACCGTTTCTTGCCAAATGATAGAACCCATATCTTTTAAATCATCTCGGTCAACACTCGTAATAACCGCGTGTTTGATGTTCATAATTTTGATCGAACGCGCTACTTTTTCAGGTTCATCCCAATCTACATTCTCTGGACGTCCGGTTTTTACGCCACAAAATCCACAAGAACGGGTACAAATATTCCCCAAAATCATAAACGTTGCAGTACCTTCACCCCAACATTCGCCCATGTTTGGGCAACTTCCAGAAGTACAAATAGTATTCAATTTATATTTGTCTACCAAACCTCGAAGTTCTGTATATTTTTGACCAATAGGTAATTTTACTTTTAACCATTTTGGTTTTCCAACAGGAAGTGTGTTTTCAGTAACGGATTCCATTTTTCAAATTTTGAAATGCAAAGATACGAATGTAGATTTTAGATTTCCGACTTTAGATTTCGGTTTTTTATTTCTTTAAGAAATATTAAGTGACTTCAATATAAAAAAACCTGCCTCCAAAATTCAGAGACAGGCAACATTTAGTAATAAAAGAATGGAAATATACTCTTTATTCAGCAGCTACTACAATCGGTAAGGTATATCTAGTTCGAACCGCTTCACCATCTTTATACCCAGGTTCCCATTTGGTTTTTAATGATTTCAATACTCGAATAGCTTCTTTATCAACATCAGGATTCGTTTTTTGAACCACATCAATATCCGTCATCGCCCCATTTTTCTCAATCACAAAAGATACCAAAACCCGTATAGTTTCTCCTTCTACCACCTCTTGTTTGTCAAAATGATTTCCCACATACTCATAAAATCCTTTCAATCCCCCTGGAAAATTAGGTTGTCTATCGAGTTCAGAAGTTTTGTGTGTTCCAGTATCAGGAGCTTTTGCTAGTACTATGGTTCCTCCTCCAGTAGAAGGGCCAGTGCTTGGCGTTCCCGTTCCACTCGCATTCGGATTTGTCGGACCATTTGCAATAGGATTTTCAGTATTCGGAGAAATTGGAACTACTGCTTGTGATTCTGGAGCTACTTTATAATTCCGGTTATCCACCGGTGGTTTAACGGTTGACGTGTTTGTTTTCGGTTGTTCCGTTTTAGGTTTAGGTTCGTCTTTTGGATGATGATAACCATCAAAGTGAACAACAACAAGTGGCGGGTCATTTGGAATTATCACCGGAGCTTTGGTAAACGAACTCAATAAAAGCACACCACCACCCAAGAATACAATCCCAAATAGAAAGGCAAATAAAGTTGTTTTAGAACTATCACGGCGCAATTGATACGCACCATACTTTTGGTTTCTGCCTTCAAAGACAAGGTCTAACCACTTTTTTTCAAAGATACTAACGTTTGACATAATTTATAATTTTAAGTGTTAAGTATCGATGTTACATAAGCGAAGTTTTTTAAAGAATATAGAAAATAGAATATAGAAAATTGATTTGACGTTTGCTTTTATTTCAATAACGCAATACCTAATCCAATATTGTGTGATTGTGGTAATAAAAATTAAGCTAATCTGAAGAATTCTATGTGAAGTGTTGTTTTTGTTGCAATTTTGATAATGCAATATAGGCTAAATTTGTAGTAGCAGTACTTCAATTTTCGGTGCCTTAGAGTATTATTTTCGGTGGCTGAGGTTCTCGAAGCCATGGAAAATAACGCTCTCGAAGCCACATAACCCCTACGATTACCGCTTCGTTTGAATGATTTCCGCTAATAGTTTCTTAGCACGAAGAAGCTTAATTTTAACATTACTCAAAGGCTCTCCCAGTTGTTCCGCTATTTCCTGATAACTCATTTCTTGAAAATAACGCAACTGAATAACCTCTTGATAATGGGGTTTCAGTTCCTTGATGAATTGCAACAATTGCGAAAGATTTTGCTCCGTAATAATATCATCTTCTGCCGTGGGAGAACTATCGGCAACATTATACGCTTGTTGATCCTCTTCATCAGTGATTTCTACAAAAAGAGAAGACTTCTTTTTTCTAAGCAAATCAATGTGAACATTCTTAGCAATAGCAATCAACCAAGTATTAAATTGAAATTCCGGATTATAAGTTGACAGCTTATCAAAAGCCTTCGAAAAAGTTTCTATCGAAATATCTTCTGCATCGGTTTCATTTTCCGTACGTTTCAACATAAATCCATAGACTTCATTCCAATAGTGATCCAGCAAATAGGTAAACGCTACTTGATCTCCTTTTTTAGCTTTTTCTATATAAGGGTTTATTTCCACTGCACGGGTTTTGAGAAAGTATTGGTCACAAAAACATTCAACTGCGTGAAGATAAGAATTATTTCAATAACCGGAAACCAATACATAACATCTTTCTCTTTTAATTTCCCAGCGGCAAACCCCATAGACAACCAAGCAAAAAGATAACGAAACCCAATCAAACTCGTCACCACAATCCATTGAAATTGGAAAGCCAACAAGATAATAGGTAATACAATAAACAACAATTGCGAACCATAGAAAATCGCTAATTGCGTTCTGTCAAAAGATTTATAATGCTTTGCCGTAGCCACATGCCTTCTTTTTTGAGTAAACCATTCCTTAAAAGTAGTTTTTGGCATCGAAAACGTAAAGCTCTCAGGCGTATAGCAAATAGTGGTATTTTTAGCATTTGACGCTTCATTGATAAACAAATCATCATCACCTGAACGTATTTTCATATGCTCAATAAACCCATTGGTTTTAAAGAACTCTTCGCGTTTGTAGGCCATATTACGACCCACACCCATATAAGGTTTTCCTAATTTCGCCCAAGAAAAATATT